>JACMKV010000110.1 GCA_014379915.1 Burkholderiales bacterium | reverse complement strand
TCCTTGCCGGGGAAGGGTGTGGCGTGTGGCTTGGGCGGAGCGGCGCGCGCTGCGGCGCCCGTTTTTTCCTTGGTCCACGCTGCTCGCGCCGCGGCTTCATCTTGCGGGAAGTCCTCAACTGCTTTCGCGGCAGCGGAAACTTGCGCCGGCGGAGCGCCAGTAGCTTTCAAATCGGCGAGCTTCGCTTCGGTTGCAGCCCGCTCGGTTGCCAAATTGCCCGGCAAACCTTTGAGCTTGGCATCCGCAGCATCGCCGCGCTGCTTGAGGATGTTGCGGACCTCAATCTCTTTCGGATCATTGGTCAGCTGTTTCTCGCGCTCGGTCACTTTTTGCAGGGTATAACCATAAACAAGTTGCGGCACCGGAACCCCGGTGTGCTTGACCGACAGCCAGATAACCGGCGTTAGATAGGCGATGATCAGAATCACGTATTGTGCGACCTGAGTCCATGTCACCGCGCGCATGCCGCCAAGGAACGAACAAACCAGAATACCGGCGAGACCGACGAACACGCCGATGCCGAACTCGATCCCGGTCAGACGGCTGGTGATGATGCCGACACCATAAATTTGCGCGACCACGTAGGTAAACGATGCGAGAATTGCCGCGAATACGCCGACCGAACGGACAACATTACCGCCGTAGCGCGCGCCCAGAAAATCCGGAATTGTGAACTGGCCGAACTTCCGCAGATACGGCGCGAGCAGCAGCGCGACCAGCACATAGCCTCCTGTCCAGCCCATGACGAACGCGAGGCCGTCATAGCCGGAAAGGTACAGCGTCCCTGCCATCCCGATGAACGATGCCGCGCTCATCCAGTCGGCGCCGGTTGCCATACCGTTGAACACAGCCGGCACCCTGCGGCCAGCGACGTAATACTCGGCGGGGTCGGCGGTGCGGCTCATGATGCCGATACCGGCATACAATCCGATGGTCGCGAACAGGAACAGGTAGCCGATCCATTGGCGCGTCATGCCCATCTGTTCACCGATCGCGAGCACGATGACAAACAGGATGAAACCGACGGTGTAGAAGCTGTAATACTTGGTTAATTGCGCTTTGAATAGCGACTGACTAACAGGAACTGCGCTCATTGTTCTTCTCCTTCGGCAACGTCATATTCTCTGTCCAGGTTGTTCATATAGCGCGCGTAAATCCAGATGAGGATCACGTAAATGATCAATGAGCCTTGCGCCGACATATAGAAACCCAAGGGGAAGCCAAGAATGGTTATCCCGTTCAGCTCACGGGCAAACCAGCCTTCGACGAAAGTAACGATAAACCAGATAACAAGCAGAATAGCGCTGATGACCAGATTCTTGTGCCAATATTCCTCGTGTCGCGCGGTCAACTGCATTGGAAATCCTCCTTTTGTAGCTTGCAACAAGCGTCGATGCTGTTTTTTTGGAGACTTTGTAGAAAAGTTTTCGGAGGTCATCATCAGCCATTAGATTTCTCCTTGGATGGGTGTTATGCGATACGAGCGGGCATTTGAACAATGCATCTTCTATATGCGACGGCGGTCACCGCGGAAACGGCGTGCGGCCTGCCAGCGTAATTCGCCATAATTTAAGTGCCGCTCCGATAACTGCTGCATGGAGGCCTCCTTGGTAGAAACGCTCATAAGGTAAATATGAATGTTTTTATAACGCATCGGGAGTGCAGGTGCAGCGATACTGTGAAATGATTGGTTTTGCCTGTTTTCCGATTGACTTTATTAGCAAAACCCGAAGCCGAGTATATGACGGAACTTTCAGCAGGTAAAGAGATTCGAGCGGTGCTGAATAGGTGCAAAGCCGCTGATTTTCTTCGCCTTTTTACGTTGCGCCGCAGCAATACTAAGTCTTGGTAGTAATGGTCTGCACAACAAGACTTCTCGCTCAATTCAGCCCAATCCAAACTGCGGTAATGCCGACCAAACTCTCGCGTAATCTGGATGTGATCCCTCCTGAGCTTGCTCTGACTCTGGATGGTTTGCTGCGAGAGCGCGTCCGGCGCAGCCCCGACGCCGTTGCCTACCGCGGCTACAACACGCAGCACAAAAACTGGCGGGATTACACGTGGGCGCAAATCGACCGGCAGGTCGCGCGCTGGCAATCGGCGCTGCGCCGAGAGGCTCTGCGAGCCGGTGATCGCGTTGCCTTGATGGTCCGAAACAGCATCGAATGGATAATTTTCGATCAGGCTGCGATCGGTCTCGGCCTCGTCGGGGTGCCGCTGTATATGGTCGACCGTGCAGAAAATGCGGCACATGTCATGCGCAATGCCGGAGTCAAACTGTTGTTGCTCGAAGAGTTCAAGCAGTGGCGGTCGTTTACAGCGCTACTCGATAAGCCAGGCGAATTGCGTCGCGTGGTTTGTCTGGGACCTCTTCCCGACGGCACAGACGACGCTCGCCTGATCGACGCAGCGCGCTTTCTGCCGGACGAAGGCAGCGCAACGCAACATCTGCATGGCGACGCCGATACGCTTGCGACTATCATTTACACCTCAGGCACGACCGGCCGCCCGAAAGGCGTGATGCTGAGCCACAACAATATTCTGAGCAATGCGTGTGCCGCGCTGCAAAACAACCCCTCGTATCCAGGCGACGTGTTCCTGTCGTTTCTGCCGCTGTCGCACACGCTCGAGCGCACCGCTTATTACGCGGCGATGATGGCGGGCGCCACGGTCGCGTTCGCACGCTCGGTAAATACGCTTAGCGAGGATCTGAAGACCGTTCGGCCGACGCAGCTTGTTTCGGTGCCGCGCGTTTACGAGCGTATTCACGCGGCAATCAACGACAAGCTTGCACGCGGCCCCGGATTTCGGCGCCGCCTGTTCGATCTGACGGTCGAAATCGGCTATAGCCGGTTTGAGCACAAACAAAGACGCGCTCCGTGGCGAGCTTCTCATTTAATGTGGCCATTGCTAGACCGGCTGGTTGCGAAACCGGTGCGGCACCGCTTTGGCGGCAGATTGCGCAATGCGGTCAGCGGCGGCGCTGCGCTGGCGCCCGAGGTGGCCCGCACTTTTCTTGGCCTCGGTATTCCGCTGCTACAAGGTTATGGTCTGACCGAAACGTCGCCGGTCGTGTCCTCGAATACCGAGCGTCAGAATTTACCAGTCAGCATCGGTAAACCGATTCCCGGCGTCGAAATCAGAATTGACGAGCAGGGTGTGCTGCTGGTCAAAGGTCCGAACGTCATGCTCGGCTATTGGAACGATCCCGACGCTACGGCTGCCGTATTGAGTAGCGACGGCTGGCTCAATACCGGCGACAGGGCGCGGGTCGATGCCGATGGCACTATTTTTCTTACCGGCCGCCTTAAGGAGATCATCGTATTGTCGAACGGCGAGAAAGTACCGCCGGTCGATATGGAAGCGGCGGTGCTGCGCGATCCTTTGTTCGAGCAGGTGATGCTCGTCGGTGAAGGACGGCCGTACTTGGGTTTGCTCGCGGTGCTGAACGGCGAACACTGGGCATCGCTGGCCAGGATGGAGAACTGCAACCCCGAGATCGGTCGGCCCGGAGTTACGCGCCGCCGGGCTAGCGATCCGGTGCTTGCACGCGTTGCGTTGCAGATCGCGGAATTTCCCGGCTACGCCAAAATCCGCCGCGTCGCGCTAATCGCCGAACCGTGGACGGTCGATAATGGCATGCTGACGCCGACGCTGAAATTGAAGCGCGCTCAGGTCCTCGAGCGCCATCGTGCAGAAGTCGAGGTCTTGTACAGCGGGCACGATTAGCGTTGGCAGGATTTTCATGCGCTAAGGAACCTCTGATCGGGGTCCATCCTGAACGAATTGAAGTATCTGGGGAAAGCGCAGAGAAAAAAAGCAGATCCTTTACTTCGTTCAGGAGATTCTGCGGTCTAAAAGCCCTCCGAATGACGCTCAGGGTTTTCCGGAAGCGCGTCGCCTCAGAAAAAAGCGATTCTCGGCGTTCGCGTGTTACAAAAATTTTTAATCGATGGAAAAGGGCAGCACATGACAGAACTTCACCAGGCAACCACATCGCTGCCTAAAGGCAAGGATCCGGTGTTGCGCGTCGTGGCGATGCCGGCGGACGCGAATCAATTCGGCGATATCTTCGGCGGCTGGATCATGTCCCAGGTCGATATCGCCGGCAGCATTCCCGCGTTGCGGCGGGCAAAGGGTCGGGCGGCGACAGTCGCGGTCAACTCGTTCCAGTTCAGGCAGCCGGTATTCGTCGGCGACCTTGTCAGCTTTTATGCCGAAGTCGTAAGAGTCGGCCGCACCTCGGTCACCGTCGACGTCGAAGTTTATGCGCAGCGCAATCCGGTCAACGAGGAGTGCGTGAAAGTCACCGAAGCTTCGCTGACTTATGTGGCGGTCAGTGAAAACCGTGTTCCGCGCGTCGTACCCGGGCAGGAGCACGCATGACAGCAGCCCTGATTGTGCGCAAGGCCGCGGTACTCGGCGCCGGCGTCATGGGCGCGCAGATCGCAGCGCATCTCGTCAACGCAAACGTCGACACCTTGTTGTTCGAATTGCCCGGACCGCAAGGCGAGCCTAACGCGAACGTGCAGCGCGCGCTCGATAGTCTCGCCAAATTCGAGCCGCCGCCCTTGTCGGTTGCGCGCAGGTTGGCCTGCATCAGGCCGGCAAATTACGACCAGCATCTGCCCATGCTCGCGGAATGCGACCTCGTCATCGAAGCGATTGCCGAGCGTCTCGACTGGAAAAAGGATTTGTACGAAAAAATCGCGCCGTATATGGCCGGACACGCGGTTCTCGCGAGCAATACATCGGGGCTGGCGATCAAGCAGTTGGCGCAAGCATTGCCCGAAGCGCTGCGCGCCCGCTTCTGCGGCGTGCATTTTTTCAACCCGCCGCGCTATATGCATCTCGTCGAACTGATTCCGTCCGCCGCAACCGCGCCGGCATTGCTCGATCAACTGGAAAGTTTTCTCGTGACGACTTTGGGCAAAGGCGTAGTGCGCGCCAAAGACACGCCGAATTTCATCGCCAATCGGGTCGGCGTTTTTTCGATGCTGGCGACCATGCATCACGCGCAAACGCAGGGATTGGGATTCGATGTCGTCGATGCGTTGACCGGCCCGGTGATCGGCCGACCGAAAAGCGCTACATTTCGCACCGCCGATGTCGTCGGCCTCGATGTTCTCGCGCACGTCGTGCACACGATGCGCGAGACGCTGCCCGATGATCCGTGGCGCCGTTACTACACGCTGCCCGAATGGCTGGCCGGATTGATTCAAAGCGGCGCGCTCGGCCAGAAGACGAAGCGCGGGATTTACCGGAAAGCCGGCAAGGAAATCGAGGTTTTCGAAGTCGCCAATGGCGAGTATCGGGTGTCTGCCGGTACGGTCGAGCCCGAAGTAGCCGAGATGCTGAAGCAAAAGGATACCGCGGAAAAATTCGCAATCCTGCGCGCCAGTTCGCATCCCCAGGCGCAGTTTCTGTGGGCGATATTCAGGGACGTGTTCCACTACTGCGCGGTTCATCTGGCCGACATTGCCGACAATGCCCGCGACGTCGATCTCGCGCTGCGCTGGGGTTTCGGCTGGCAACGCGGTCCGTTCGAAATCTGGCAGGAAGCCGGCTGGAATGCTGTCGCTGACGCGATCAATTCCGATATCGCGGCTGGCAAAACGATGGCGCAGACACCGCTGCCGCAATGGGTATCGCAGCGTGATGGTGTACACCAGACTGACGGTTCCTATTCGCCGTCGGCGAACGAAGTGAAGGCGCGGTCTCGTCTGCCGGTCTATCGCCGGCAGCTATTTCCCGATGCGCTGCTTGGCGAGAGCGTTCGCTACGGCGAAACTGTTTTCGAGACCCCGGCCGCACGGCTTTGGCATACTGGCGACGACATCGCGATTCTGAGCTTCAAGAGCAAGAAGAACACGATCAGCCGCGAAGTGCTCGATGCGACATTGCGCGCGGTCGACGAAGCCGAGCGCAATTTTTGCGCACTC
>JACMKV010000109.1 GCA_014379915.1 Burkholderiales bacterium | reverse complement strand
TTGCGCCAAGCCCAGCGAGATGGTGACCGTCTCGGATTCGTCGTCTGCGATGCGTGCGCGTGCCACGGCATTGCGCAGGCGTTCTGCGACCGGCACCGCCTGACTGATGTCGGTGCCCGGCAGCAGCAGGAGAAAATCTTCGTCGCCGAAACGCGCGAGTAAATCACCAGGTCGCAGGTGCGTCGACAGCGTTTGCGCGACGTTGGCCAGCACGCGGTCTCCGCCCTCTCGCCCGAAACGCTCGTTCAGCTCGCGCAGGCGATCGATGTCGACCATCATCAAGGTCAGGCCTTTGCCGTCTCGCGTGCAGCGCTGCATCTGGCGCGTGAACGCCTTGTGCAGCCACGCGCTGTTGTGCAGACCGGTGACCATATCGACGCTGGTGACGCGCTGCTGCGCTTCGGCCTGGCCCGGCTCGTTCCGGGTGTTTTCGCGCTCGCGATTTTTGGTCAGCAGATCGAACAGGTTGCGCGCAACCTCGTGCGACGCATGCGTCATCTCGCGAAGCGTCTGCGCGGGAATTTCGAGCACGCGCGAATCGCGCGAGGCGGCGACGCGGCAAGTCGCCTTGCCTCCCATCACCGCGGTTTCCCCGATGCAATCGCCAGTCTGCAAACTCAGCGAACCCGAGTCGTTATCCATTTGTAAGCGGCCGGATAACAGCATATAAAACTTGTCGACCTCGTCGCCCGATGACTGGATGGTATCGCCTAGCTGCAGCTCCCGGGTCTGGCAAGATTCAAGAAGCCGCGCGAGCGCAATCATGTCGGCGCCGCGGAACAACTGGGAGTTTGCGATCAGATCGCTGTCTTTGCCGCTGTCTTTCTCGCTGTCATGCGCCATTATTATCCTCTTGCCAGTGTTGTCCATCTTGCTGTTGTCCATCTGTAGGCTGCGCGTCTGAACGGCTTCGAAACTTCCAACGTCTTTTCCTTGCATTCAGAACCTGATTGTCTGCCACGCGTGCTCGGTGGCATAGCGTGCGAGAGGTTCGTCGGGATTGACGGCGACCGGATGACTGACGGCGCAAAGCAACGGGAGATCGTTGGCCGAGTCGCTATAAAACCAGCTTTCGTCAAATTGTTCAAGCGTTTGCCCGCGTGCCGCCAGCCACTGCCGAAGGCGCACCGGCTTGCCTTCGCGAAAGCACGGCACGCCCTCGGCCTTGCCTGTGAATTCGCCATTGACTGCCTGGGCTTCGGTCGCGATCAGTTCGTCTATGCCGAATTGGCGGGCGATCGGCGCCGTGATGAAGCGATTGGTCGCCGTGATAATGGCACGGAGATCGTTTCGATGCCGGTCGACCAAATCCCGCGCTGGCGCCGTGATCAGCGGCGCAATTTTCCTGGCCATGAATTCACGGTGCCAGACATCGAGTTGTGCGCGAGGATGGCGCGACAGCGGCTTCAACTGGAAATCGAGAAACTCGTGTATGTCGAGCGTACCGTTTCGGTATTGCGCATAGAACTCGCGATTGCGCGCTTCATAAACCTCGCGATCGAGCACGTTCTGCTCGATCAGAAACTGCGCCCATTCGAAATCGCTGTCGCCGGTCAACAGTGTATTGTCGAGATCGAACAGCGCAAGTCGCACGCTTTGCTACCTCGAGCGCGCCGCTGCACGATGCGCTGACCGGACGCCGAGCGCGGATTCAGTCACGCGTCTCGAGCGGCAGCGCGCTATGCAGAACAGC
This sequence comes from Burkholderiales bacterium, assembly GCA_014379915.1. GTDB lineage: Bacteria > Pseudomonadota > Gammaproteobacteria > Burkholderiales > JACMKV01 > JACMKV01. The sequence continues at coordinate 1,166 of JACMKV010000109.1, read as the reverse complement.
CTTGATCAGCGGCACGGTGATATCGCGCTTCTCGGCAAGCGCCCTGACGTCGGCGGCGTGGAACAGCGCGAGCAACGAGCGCATGTCGCGCTGGGTATGGCGCAGCAGATAATCGCCGACTTCCCGACTCAGCTTGAGGCCGCGTTCATCGGCGCAACGCGCAAGTGCGGCAATTTTTTCGGCATCCGACAACGCATGCACCTGATAGGTCAATCCTGCGCATAGTCGCGTCTTCACATCTTCACGCAGCGCGAGCTGCGCCGGCGGACTACTGCCGGCGACGAGCAGCAAGGTTTGCGGCTCGGCGTTATATAGATTGAACAATTCGATCTGGCTCGTCTCGCCGAGCCGTTCCACATCATCGAGCGCAAGCAGCGACGCGCCTTCCGGGGTCAAGTCGGGCTGGTCTGCGCAATGCAAATAGCGCGCGTTGCGAAGGGCCGCGACGGTGGCGCGCAGCAAATGCGTCCGCCCCGAACCCGGTTTGCCCCACAGGTAAACCAGCCGTTCGGACAACTTGCCCGCGGCAAAATCGCGCAGCGCCTGCAGCGATTCGCCATTGCGGCCGGCGATGAAATTATCGAAACACGGATACGCAGGCGGCGCGATATCGAGAGCGAGTTGCTTCATTCGCGCAGATCGGCAACCGCGGGTAAAGCGCGAACTTTAGCCGACATCTTTTTCGCCATTGGCGTCGATGATGAGATTCTCGGCGCGCGTGGAATAGAGATCGCTGGACATGTATTTGGCCCGAAGATGACGCCAGCCGACAAGCAACATGGCGGACGCCGGCAGCGCCAACAGCACGCCAAAGAATCCGAACAATTGACCGAACGCCATCAGCGCAAAAATGACCAGCACCGGGTGCAGACCGATGCGCTCGCCGACCAATCGCGGCGTGACGACATAACCTTCGAGCAACTGGCCAGCGATGAAAACGATCCAGATCGGAATCAGACCAGTGAAGGATTGAACCTGCAGGATGCCCGTCAGCGTCGCGAATACGAAACCGGCGATCGCCCCCAAGAACGGGACGAACACCAGAATGCCCGAAACGATGCCGATCGGCAGCGCGTAGTCGAGCCCGACCAGCCACAATCCCGTCACATAATACGCGCTCATCAACAGCATCACCGACAGTGTGCCGCGCAAAAATTCGCCCAGCA
>JACMKV010000108.1 GCA_014379915.1 Burkholderiales bacterium | reverse complement strand
GAAATCGTGCGAAATGGCGCCACTATCAGCGTAGTCGGTGCGATCACCATAGACAATGTCTCCGACCTCATCGAAACGGGTCGCGCAAAGCTGGATCCGGAAATCCGCGAAGTCGATCTTCGCGGACTCAGCGAAGTCGATTCATCGGCTATCGGTCTTCTCCTCGAATGGCAGCGTTCGGCGCAAGCGCGGCACGGGGTTCACCTGCGCTTTAGAAATCTGCCGGAAAATCTGCGCAGCCTGGCAACCCTGTATGACGTGCTGGAGCTAATTCCGGCAAGCTGATTCATCAGGCATCCGGAGCCGAGTCTTCTGGAAGGTTGCGGCAACGGCGAGCATTCGCGGCTCGCGATATCGTCTCTTTCTCGCCCGCTTCATCGTTCGCCTTGATTCCCACCGCGATCTCTTTCTGCATGACCGCCGCGATCGAAATCAGAGATGTGAGCAAGCGCTTTGGCGCGTTGACTGCGCTCGCCAGTATCGATCTCGGTATCGCTCAGGGCGAGTTTTTTGGTCTGCTGGGGCCGAACGGCGCCGGCAAGACGACGCTGATCAACCTTCTTGCCGGCTTGTCTCTGGCCGATTCGGGAACGCTTGCAGTGATGGGATTCGATGTCGTCCGCCGCTACCGCGACGCGCGCCGACGCCTTGGCGTGGTCCCGCAGGAACTCGTGTTCGATCCGTTTTTCACGGTGCGCGAGGCGCTGACGATTCAGTCGGGCTATTTCGGCATTCGCGACAACCGGGGCTGGATAGACGAAGTCATTCATCACCTCGATCTCTCCGACAAAGCCGATACCAATATGCGCGCGTTGTCCGGCGGCATGAAGCGCCGCGTGCTGGTTGCGCAGGCGCTCGTGCACAAGCCGCCGGTGATCGTGCTCGATGAGCCGACGGCAGGCGTCGACGTCGCGTTGCGGCAGACGCTGTGGAGCTTCATCCGCAAGCTGAATCGCGATGGGCATACGATCGTGCTGACTACCCATTATCTTGAGGAAGCCGAAATCCTGTGCAGCCGTATTGCGATGCTGAAACGCGGGGCTGTCGTAGCACTCGATAGCACGCAAAATCTGCTGAACAGCGTGTCCGGCCGGCGCTTGAAGCTGTGGTTGAAACCCAACGAGCTGCCGCCGCCGCTGCAGCCGATGCAGATTGCCAAAGGCGAGAAAAGCTTCACTTTGAAAATCGGGGATTACGCCGAAATCGAACGCGTCATGGCCGAGCTGCGAATGGCCGGCATCGCCGTGCAGGAACTGGAATTGCAGCAGCCCGATCTCGAGGAAGTATTTATGCAGATCATGAGCCGGCAATGAGCGCAGCGCCCATGACCGGCTTCGCCACGCTATTTTACAAAGAGCTGCTGCGCTTCTGGAAAGTGAGCTTCCAGACAGTGATGGCGCCCGTGCTGACGGCGCTGCTGTATCTGCTGATTTTTTCCCACGCGCTGGAAGAACACGTCGAGGTGTTCGACGGCGTGCGCTATACCTCGTTTCTGATCCCCGGCCTGGCTATGATGGCAGTTTTGCAGAACGCGTTCGCCAACAGCTCATCGAGCCTGATTCAGTCGAAAGTTACGGGAAACATTATTTTTACACTGCTCGCGCCGCTGTCGCATTGGGAGTTTTTTCTGGCTTATGTGCTGGCGGCCATGGTCCGCGGCTGCGCGGTCGGGCTGGGGGTGACCGTACTGACGCTGCCGTTTGTGCAGCTCGATTTGCACTATCCGCTGTGGGCGTTGCTGTTCGCCGTGCTCGGCATCGGTTTGCTCGGAGCGCTTGGCATTATCGCCTGCATCTGGGACGAAAAATTCGATCAACTAGCGGCT
>JACMKV010000107.1 GCA_014379915.1 Burkholderiales bacterium | reverse complement strand
GTCAAAAGCGCGTTATTGCTAGCCGGACTCTATGCAAAGGGCATTACCTGTATTACCGAGCCAGCGCCGACGCGTGACCATACTGAGCGCATGCTTCAAGCATTCGCTTACCCGGTACAGCGCGAAGCGGGCCGCGTTGGCGTCAGCGGCGGAGGACGGCTTAGCGCTACGAACATCGAGGTCCCCGCGGATATTTCGTCGGCAGGATTTTTCATGGTCGGCGCCAGCATCGCGCCCGGTTCCGACATCGTATTGCATGACGTCGGGATTAATCCGACGCGCGCCGGCATCATCGAAATCCTGCGCATGATGGGTGCGGACATTTCGCTGCTGCACGAGCGCAAGTTCGGCGGCGAGCCGGTCGCCGACATTCGGGTGCGCGATGCGGACTTGCACGGTATCGTCATTCCACGGCATCTGGTGCCGCTTGCCATCGATGAGTTTCCCGCGCTGTTCATAGCCGCCGCCAACGCCAGCGGGGAAACCGTGCTGAGCGGCGCCGGGGAGTTGCGCGTCAAGGAGAGCGACCGCATACAGGCGATGGCCGACGGCTTGCGAGCGCTCGGTGTCTCAGCCGAACCGGCTGCGGACGGCATGCGTATTGTCGGTGCGCGCCCTGGCGATCGCTATCGCGGCGGAGAAATAGAAAGTCGCGGCGACCATAGAATCGCAATGGCATTTTCGATTGCCGCGCTGCGGGCGAGCGGAAAAATCACCGTGCGCGATTGCGCGAATGTGGCGACGTCGTTTCCGGGCTTTGTCGAAACTGCGCAGCGAGCCGGCTTGCGGGTCGAAAACCATCCGGATGGCTAGTGTCCCGAGTTGCCAATTCGCTACAGAAAAGATGCCGAGAATCGGCGCCATACCGCGTTGCGAACTAAGTTCAATGAGCTCGCCAGGTGTCCAGCCTGGCTGTGGCTTGCGCCGCCTGTGGTTTGCACCTCACTTCTAGTGGCGCCGATTTCGGCACTTTTCATTGCCAGCCTCAAGGGTCATCCTAATTGTTCCGCGAACTAGCAACTCAGGACACTAGAGCCGGGGCGCAGGCTATTCCGGTTATCGCCATCGACGGCCCTTCGGCGTCGGGAAAAGGCGCGGTTGCCTGGGACGTTGCGCAGCGGCTCGACTTCCACTATCTGGAAAGCGGTGCGCTGTATCGTCTCGTCGCATTTGCCGCGGCACAGCAGCATGTCGCGATCGATAACGAAGACGCGCTCGCCACGCTCGCCAGTAACTTGAATGCGCGCTTCGCCGGGCAGCAGATATTTCTAGGCGAAAAAAGCGTGGGCGACGCGATCCGCGCCGAGACGGTTGCGGCAGGCGCTTCACAAGTCGCAGCACTGCCCGGCGTTCGCGACGCCTTGCTTTCGCGGCAACGCGCCTTCCGCCAAGCGCCCGGTCTGGTCGCCGAAGGTCGAGACATGGGATCGACTGTTTTTCCCGACGCGGACCTCAAAATCTTCCTGACCGCGAGTGCCGCGGAACGAGCGGCGCGGCGCGTTAAACAGTTGAAGGAAAAAGGAATGCGTGCTAGTCTGCCGGATATTTTGCGAGACATTCAGCAACGCGATACGCGCGACAGTTCGCGCCGCGTTGCACCTTTGCAAATGTGCGCGGATGCGAGTTTGCTCGATACCACATCGCTGACAATCAGCGAGGTTGCGGCCGAAGTGGTGCGGCGTTATCGGCAATCCCTCGCGCACGGGCCGCCATAGTCCTGGCTCTGGAAATCGGTCGTTCGCCGCGGCGAACGTTTCGCTTTTTGAACTGAACTCTGGTTTTATCGATGTTCCCGGCCCCGTCCCCGCGACGGGTATTTTTTCAGGTTTTCCAACATACATGAACACTGCCAACGCCGTTTTCACCGCAATCTCGGATTCGTCCGAAAATTTCGCCGCACTGTTCGAAGAAAGCTTGACGCGTCAGGAGATGCGCATCGGCGAAGTCATCACCGCCGAAGTCATACGCGTCGATTTCAATCACGTTGTTGTCAATGCCGGTTTGAAATCGGAAAGCTTCATCGAACTCGATGAATTTCGTAACGACAGGGGCGAGATCGAGGTCAAGGCCGGCGATTTTGTCGCAGTCGCGATCGATGCGCTCGAAGACGGCTATGGTGAAACGAAGCTGTCGCGTGAGAAAGCCAAACGGCTGTCGGCGTGGCACGAACTCGAAGTCGCACTCGAACAGGGCACCCAGGTCACCGGCCTGATCAGCGGCAAGGTCAAGGGCGGGTTGACGGTGATGATCAATGGCATCCGCGCGTTTTTGCCCGGCTCGCTGGTCGACATTCGTCCGGTCAAGGATACCAATTCACTCGAAGGCAAGCACACCGAATTCAAGGTCATCAAGCTCGACCGCAAACGCAATAACGTCGTCGTGTCGCGGCGCGCCGTGCTCGAAGCGAGCCAGGGCGCCGACCGCCAGCAACTGCTTTCGAATTTGCAGGAAGGCGCGATTGTCAAGGGCATCGTCAAGAACATCACCGATTACGGCGCGTTCATCGATTTGGGCGGCATCGATGGTTTGCTGCACATTACCGATCTTGCCTGGCGGCGCGTCAAGCATCCGTCTGAAGTACTGGCAGTTGGGGACGAAGTAGAAGCCAAGGTTTTGAAGTTCGACCAGGAGAAGGGTCGCGTGTCGCTCGGCATGAAGCAACTGGGCGACGATCCCTGGGTCGGCTTGTCGCGGCGCTATCCGCAGAGCACCCGGCTGTTCGGCAAGGTCAGCAACCTGACCGATTACGGCGCCTTCGTCGAAATCGAGCCCGGCATCGAGGGCCTGGTGCACGTGTCGGAAATGGACTGGACCAACAAGAACGTGCATCCTTCGCGCGTCGTGCAGCTTGGCGATGAAGTCGAAGTAATGATTCTGGAAATCGACGAAGATCGCCGCCGTATTTCACTCGGCATGAAGCAGTGCCAGCCCAATCCGTGGGAAGAATTCTCGGTCGATCACAAGAAAGGCGACAAGGTTCGCGGTCAGATCAAATCGATCACCGATTTCGGCGTGTTCATAGGCCTGCCGGGCGGCATCGACGGCTTGGTGCATCTGTCTGACCTGTCGTGGAGTCAAGCGGCCGAAGAAGCGGTGCGCAATTACAAGAAGGGCGATGAAGTCGAAGCGGTCGTGTTGTCGATCGACGCCGACCGCGAACGCATTTCGCTCGGCGTCAAGCAGCTCGATGGGGATCCTTTCAACAGCTTCATCGCCGTGCATGACAAGAACAGCATCGTCGACGGTACGGTAAAAACGATCGACGCCAAGGGCGCGACAATTGCGCTCGGCGACGATGTCGAAGGTTACCTGCGCGCGTCCGAAGTATCGCGTGATCGCGTCGAAGACATTCGCACGCACCTGAAGGAAGGCGACAAGGTCAAGGCGATGATCATCAACATCGACCGCAAGAATCGCGGCATCAATTTGTCGATCAAGGCCAAGGACGCCGTGGAGGAATCGGAAGCGATGCAGAAAGTCGCGGCCGAAAGCGCGGGGAACGCCGGCACGACCAGCCTCGGCGCGCTGCTCAAAGCCAAAATGGACACCAAAAATACCGAGTAGCACAGGAAAGGGGAGAGCTATGACCAAGTCGGAGTTGATAGTCAAGCTGGCGGCACGTTATCCGCAGTTGGTGGCGAAGGACGCCGAACTCGCAGTCAAGATGATTCTCGATACGATGTCGAAAAGCCTGGCCGCCGGGCAGCGCATCGAGATTCGCGGGTTTGGCAGTTTTGGCTTGAATTATCGGCCGCCGCGCCTGGGCCGCAATCCGAAGTCCGGTGAGAAGGTCAAGGTTCCCGCCAAGTACGTGCCGCACTTCAAGGCGGGAAAAGAATTGCGCGAACGCGTCGATACCGAAGCCTGACCCTAGTGTCCCGAGTTGCCAATTCGCTGCAGAAAAGATGCCGAGAATTGCCGCCATACCGCGTTGCGAATTGCGTTCAATGAGCTCGCCAGGTGTAAGCAACTCAGGACATTAACGGAGCGGCTCGAAAGCTTGACCCCTGTTAATCGGCTCGTCTGATTTGCAAGCGTCATCGGCGCTTGCGAGGTTCCCTAGCATTGTGAATGCTCATGCGCTATCTGCTGTGGCCGCTTAAACTTGCGCTGTTTCTGGTGATCTTCGGCTTTGCGCTGAAAAACACCGACAGTATTCCCGTGCGCTTCTATCTGGGTTATGAATGGAACGCGCCGCTCGTTTTCATCCTGCTGATTTTTTTCTGCGCTGGAATTGCCGGCGGCATTCTCGCGACGCTCGGACTGATTTTCAGGCAGCGTCGGGAAATCGCTTCCCTCAGGCGCGAACTTCGCATCGTGACGGAGGAAGCGTCTCGTCAGCTACCCGCCGTTCGAGACGAAGACTAGCGGGGTGTTGCAAAAGTACTGCGCCTACCCATATTGCGTCGTTCAGAACCGCAGAATGCTCAGTTACTCCCGGTTAGACTCCGCGTCCTCGGCCTTTCGTGCCGACCCTGCTGTGCTCGCTGCGTTTTTCAACGCACTGCCAGGCCGCCAGCGCTAGCGACATGGAATTTGAATTCTGGTGGCTGCTGACGTTTCCGCTGTTCTTCGGGCTCGGCTGGCTGGCGGCGCGCATCGACATCAAGCAGTTGATGTCAGAATCGCGCGCGCTGCCGTTGTCTTACTTCCGCGGCCTCAACTTCCTGTTGAACGAGCAGCCCGACAAGGCGATCGAGGCGTTTATCGAAGTCGTCAAAGTCGATCCGCAAACCATAGAGCTGCATTTCGCGCTCGGCAGCCTGTTCCGCCGCCGCGGTGAAGTCGACCGCGCCATCCGCATGCATCAAAACCTCGCCGAACGCGCCGATCTCGAGCCCGAGCAGAAGCTGAACGCGCTGTTCGAGTTGGCGCAGGATTATCTGAAAGCCGGCTTGCTGGACCGCGCCGAGGAGTTGTTCGTCAAACTGCAAAACACGAGGCATGGCGAAGCATCGCTCAAGTTCCTTCTCGAAGTTTACCAGCAGGAAAAAGACTGGTCCAAGGCGGTTATCGCGAGCCGCGAACTGGCGGCATTGACAGGACAGTCGCGGCAGAAAGAGATCGCCAATTTTTACTGCGAGCTGGCCGCCACCGACATGATGAATTCGCGCCCCGAGGCCGCATCCGAGCATCTGCAGGAGGCATTGGCGGTGCATCGCAATTCGGTGCGCGCGAGCGTCCTGCTGGGCGATGTAAAAGCCGCGCAAGGGCAGTGGGCGGAAGCCATCGACGCGTGGAAAAAAATCGAGTCGCAAAGCCCCGCGCATCTGCAGTTGGTCGCGGAAAAGCTGTTGAATGCGTATCGCGAGATCGGGGCTGTCGACGAAGGCCTGAATCTGCTGCGCGGCTATCTGGCCAATTACGCATCGCTCGATTTGTT
>JACMKV010000106.1 GCA_014379915.1 Burkholderiales bacterium | reverse complement strand
GATACTCGCACAAATCGCGAATCAGGCATTGCGGACATTTCGGCTTGCGCGCGATGCAGATATAGCGGCCGTGCAGGATCAGCCAATGGTGCGCGTCCTGGCGAAACTCCGGCGTGACGCACTTCATCAACTTGTTCTCGACTTCGATCACATTCTTGCCCGGTGCAATGCGCGTGCGGTTGGCGACGCGAAAAATATGCGTGTCGACGGCGATCGTCGGCTGCCCGAACGCCGTGTTCATGACCACGTTCGCGGTTTTGCGTCCGACACCGGGCAATCTTTGCAGCGCATCGAGGTGTGCCGGCACCGCACCGCCGTATTCTTCAAGCAGCAGGCGGCATGTCGCGATGATGTTTTTCGCCTTGGTCCGATACAGTCCTATGCTCTGCACATAACGTTCAAGCTGGTCCTGCCCGAGCGCGAGCATCAACTGCGGCGTGTTGGCGATTTTGTACAGCTTCTCTGTGGCGAGGTTGACGCTTTTATCGGTTGCCTGCGCCGACAGGATCACCGAAATCAGCAATTCAAACGGCGTCGCATAACGCAGTTCACTGGCTGGATGCGGATTGGCTGAACGGAAGCGGGTAAAGATTTCGCGGCGTTTTTCGCTGTTCATGCGGCGACTCTACGTTACAGCCGATCCGGGGCGGGAGGCAGGCCCAAGGGTTCTACCGCCGCGTACCAACTCTCCACTCCGTCGCTTTTTCCGCGAGCCTTTCGTCGGCTTCACGCCGATCGCGGGCGAGCCTGAATGCGCGAAAGCGATGGCGTTCGCGGGCAAGATCGCTGGCTGCCCGGCGCGCCGCAGCGCCCGTTTCGGCGGCCGGCTGCAACGCTATGCAATCGACCGGGCACGGCGCCAGGCAAAGCGCGCAGCCAGTGCATTCGGCAGCGATGACGGTATGCATTTTCTTTCGCGCGCCGACGATCGCGTCGACCGGGCAGACGGCGATGCACAGCGCGCAACCGATGCACCGCATTTCGTCGATTACGGCGAGTGCCTTTGGTTTGCTCTGACCGTGTTCGGGGTTCAGCGGCAGGCGGGAAACGCCGAGCAGTTCGGCGAGCGCACGTATACCCTCGTCGCCGCCGGGCGGGCACTGGTTGATCGCGGCTTTGCCTTCAGCGATGGCGTCGGCATACGGTTTGCAGCCGGCGAAGCCGCATTGTCCGCACTGGGTTTGCGGCAACAGCGCATCGATCCTGTCTGCCAGCGGCTGCTCGGGCGGCGCAGAGTTTTCGGGTGCAGAATTTTCGCGTGAGAAGGCGCGAGCAGACGGTGTGGTCATGATGGCGAATTGTACCGCGGCTCGTCGTGTCAGCACGCGCCTCTGGCGCTACCGCTCGCTACCACTCTTGAAAAGAGAGTGAGCCCAACCGCTCTTCTTCGCCCCTCCTCTCCGAGGAGGGGCGACACGAAGTGGCGGGGAGGTGCGCCCGGAAAACCCAACCACCCCCGCGCTTAACGTAGGCCCCTCCTTGAAAAGGAGGGGAGGGAGTCGATCCGGTTTTAATCAGGCCCTGCGGTAGCGCGGTCGGGCAGGGCGTGATTGCGGCGGTCCCGCAAAACGGCCACCGAAGTTTTTCGAGTTTCCTTGTACTAGGCCAGCGCTTCCTCGGCAGGAAGATACGGCTGGCCGACGCCTTCGGCCAATGCGCGATACGTGATGCGGCCGTTATGCACATGCAGGCCGGCGCGCAGATCGGCATCGTCGCGCAAGGCAGCGAGCGCGCCTTTGTCCGCCAGCGTTTGCACATAAGGCAGCGTCGCCTGCGTCAAGGCTAAAGTCGCTGTCCGGGCGCATGCGGCCGGCATATTGCCGACGCAGTAGTGAACGATATTTTCCTCGACATAAAACGGTTGCGTGTGCGTGCTGGGACGCGAGGTTTCGGCAATGCCGCCCTGATCGATGCCGACATCGACGAGGGCAGAGCCTGCGCGCATCCGTTTCAGCAGATCGCGCGAGATCAGTTTGGGGGTTAGCCCGCCGGGCAACAGCAGCGCGCCGATTACGAGATCGGCTTCGATCACGGCCGCGCCGAGCGCATCGGGTTCCGCGTGCGAGGTGCGTATGCCGGCATGGCGCTGTTCGAGCTCGGCGAGGCGGCCAACATTGCGGTCGAGCACGGTGACTTGCGCGCCCATGCCGATTGCGATGCGCGCCGCGTTGGCGCCCACCGTGCCGGCGCCAATGATCGTGACCTTGGCCGGCGCCACGCCGGGGACGCCAGCCAGCAGCACACCCGCGCCGCCGTTAGCCATGGTCAATGCCGCGGCGCCCATCTGCGGCGCCAGACGCCCGGCGATTTCGGACATCGGAATCAGCAAGGGCATTCGCCCAGTTCGATCCGTGATGGTTTCGTAAGCGATTCCGGTCACGCGCGCCGCGAGCATGGCTTGCAGCAGACCGGGATCGGGCGCGAGGTGCAGATAGCAGAATAGCGTCTGCCCCGATCGCAGCAGCGGCCATTCGGCTTGCTGCAGTTCCTTGACCTTGACCACCAGGTCGCACGCATAAATTTGCCGCAGGGTATCGACGATTACCGCACCGGCAGCGTTATAGTCGGCATTGCTGAATCCGACCTTGCTGCCGGCGTCGCGCTCAATGCTGACGCGGTGCCCGGCTTTGGCCAGAGCGCGCACGCCGCCCGGCGTCAGGCCGACGCGATACTCATGATCCTTGGTTTCCTTCGGTACGCCGATCAGCATGCGGGGGAGTGGGGTCGAAAGACTTCTGTAGGATGCGCGCCCGCCGTTCAAGTTCCTCCTACCGCTTGCCGTGCCCGGAGAGCGATACGCCGGGTTTTTGCAATCAGAAAAGCTAACGGTAAGGCATTCGCGGCTAATCTGTCGGTAACAGCAACTCCGGCTTGTCTCGTTGCGGACGCGCCTGGACTACGGACTGCCACGCGTCGCCGACGACCGCCAAAGCAGGCGTAGCCCGGATGAAACGAAATGCAATCCGGGAATCGATGTTTACCCGGATTCCGTTCTACTGCGTCCGGGCTACGCTTGCTGAGGGATTCAGCAGCAACCGAGGACAGCCTGGACGTGATCGGGGCTTATCGGATTTCACGATTACTGCAGGGGCATTTATTACTTTAGTCAATAGGCCATAAGTCGTATTTACTCGCGCCAGCCGGCGGAGGACAATCGTTCCATGTCCGCTCCTTCACGCCTTCGGTGAAAGTCGGCGCAGCTTCGCCGAAGCTTATCAATGCGCCTTCAAAGGAGAATGCGATGCACAAGAACTCGATAAAAACCCGGGCTGGGTCATTAGTCCTCGCCACAGCCGCTCTGACTACCCTCATCACCATAGCCAGCCCCGCTGCTTTTGCGGATCAGTCCGACGATGCCAAACACGCCGAGCGTGCCGATACTACGCGGTGCAAAGGTCTTCCCAACCACGGGCAGCTAAAGGCCGCGCTCGGAGCGGCGGTCGGCGACGACGACACCGGTCTTGGCAATCAAATGTGGGCAACGATAGTCGACGATACCGGCAAAGTCTGTGCAGTCGCGTTTTCGGGGTTGACGCTCGGCGCCCAGTGGCTCGCGAGCCGCGTGATCTCGGCGCAAAAAGCCAATACCGCGAACTCGCTGAGCCTGGATAACTTCGCGTTTTCGACCGCGCTGCTGTTTTCAGCATCGCAGCCCGGCGGCTTTCTTTTCGGCTTGCAGCATAGCAATCCAGTCGCTACCGACGTCGCGTACAAAGGCCCGTCGGCCAATTTCGGCCAGCATAACGATCCTATGGTCAACGAACGCATCGGCGGCATCAACGTGTTCGGCGGCGGACTGGCGTTGTACTCGGCCGGCCACGTGAAGATGGGCGGCGTCGGCGTCAGCGGCGATACCTCATGCACCGACCATTTTATCGCGTGGCGCGTGCGTACAAACTTGAATCTCCATCATCTGGCTGGTATCCCGTCCGATAACATCATCTTCGACATCGCGCCGAATCCGGGCGGCGGGACCGGAATCAGCGCGAGCGGCTTTGGCCATCCGACCTGCCCAAACGGCGACGCGGGAGACTTGGCAGATCTGCCGGCGGTCATCCAGTAGCACGTCTCCGACTGAAAAGGCGTAACGGTCAGGTTGCCGCAAGGCTATCTCGCCTCAGTAGCGGGCGTAGCCCGGATGAAACGAAAGTGCAATCCGGGAATCGACAATTCCCTGGATTCCGTTCTACTGCATCAGGGCTACGCTTTCTTGGCTTGATCAACCTATACCTTCGATCTAGTACCTTAATCATATTGCCCGCGCTCCTGAGAGTTCTATAACTTTTTGCTGGCATCGTCACGGGCAAGACAATGGTACCGCTCGCTAAAATCGCCGCGCCGAGACCATCGGTTGTAAGCCATCTTCGATCAACTCGAGTCCCTGGTTTAGTTGTGACGTTCCACCTGACGAATCAAGAAGTCAGGACGCTTGCGGTGTCTGACCTGCCGCTACGCTTCCGATAGCTTCCGCGACCAGCCCCGGCCCGTGGTAGATGAGGCCCGTATAAAGCTGCACCAGTCTTGCTCCCGCATCGATTTTTTCTCTCGCGTCGGCGCCGCTCATGATGCCGCCGACGCCGATAACCG
>JACMKV010000105.1 GCA_014379915.1 Burkholderiales bacterium | reverse complement strand
GCAGCGTGAGTTTACCCCACGATACTTTGCCTAACCCCGATTTCCGTTCGCGCCGCAATTCGGCCAGCCGAAGTCGGCCGACAGCGGCCGCGCCCCGCACTTCGCGTGTTTTTTCGCGCATTCGTTCGCGCATTCCTTCGCACATTCATGCGAAGGCGCGGCAGATGAAGACATCGGCGGCAAATTGCTGCTTATCGCTACCGGGTCACGGGAACCTCGATCGACCGGCCGTGTCTCCGCTTAACGAAACGCCGGGGCCCGAGTGAGCTGATGATCGCAGTCAACCATCCCCGTAGTTACCCATATCATAAAGCGGGATTTAGCGTGAACCGGATATGCTCAACAAAACTTCATCGCGCTTCGACAAAGGCGGAAGCGGAACCGGATCGAGCGACGTGAACCCCGCGGCGGCGCCCCGCCGGTCGCATCGCATCGCGGCCATCCAGATGGCGTCGGGCCCGAACGTGCAGGCGAATCTGAATGAGGCACGGCGCCTGATCGAAATGGCCGCGGCGCAGGGCGCCAGGCTGGTCGCGCTGCCCGAGTATTTCGCGATCATGGGGCTGCGCGACGACGACAAGGTCAAAGTGCGCGAGCCGCAAGGCCGCGGACCGGTCCAGCAGTTTTTGTCGGATACGGCGAAGCGGTGCGGCATCTGGCTGCTGGGCGGTTCGGTTCCGCTCGAATCGGCGCTTCCCGAGAAGATTCGCAACAGTTCGCTGTTGTATGACGACAGCGGAACACTGGTTGCGCGCTACGACAAGATTCATCTGTTCGGGCTCGATCTCGCCGGCGAGCGCTATTCCGAAGAAAAAACCATAGAAGCCGGCGATGCCGTCGTCGTCGCCGAAACCCCGTTCGGCCGCATCGGCTTGTCGATCTGCTACGACCTGCGTTTTCCCGAGTTGTATCGCGCGATGACAGGCGTCGATCTGATCATGGTGCCTTCGGCATTCACCGAGACCACCGGTAGGGCGCACTGGGAAACGCTGCTTCGCGCGCGCGCCATCGAAAACCTGGCGTTCGTGATGGCGCCGGCGCAAGGCGGCTATCATGTCAACGGCCGCGAAACCCACGGCAACAGCATGATCGTCGATCCATGGGGCGTGGTGCTCGATCGCTTGCCGCGCGGTTCGGGCGTGGTCTGCGCAAGCATCGATCCCGGGTACCAATCGAGGTTGCGCGCAAGTTTGCCGGCGTTGCGGCACCGCACCCTGCACGATTGCTAGCCGTAGGTCAGGGTGCGAAGCTCCCTGACAGAAAATATCTTCTCGCAGGTCAGTGGGTAGCTCTTGAAAATAAAAGAAAGCAGCGTTGCCCGGATGAAACGAAGTGCAATCCGGGATTCGATAATTCCCCGGATTCCGTTTCACTGCATCCGGGTTACGCTTGCTGCGCGCCACTTTCGGCGTTGACCGCGCCATCCATCCCTTTGCCCGCCGCTTCGCGTCGGCCTCTCCTTGAAAAGGAGGGGAGTGAATCTGATCTACGTTTCCGCTTGCTTCAAATGACGCTGCGGTCCGGCATCGCCGGCATCAGGGCACGCAGGGTACGCGTGTTAAAATCGCGATGAACCTCGCTGCCTGCGCGGTTTCCAACCCGTTTTAGCCACGAACCTTAGCCGAGACTCATGCAAACCCAGACCCCTCCCGCCGAAAAGCTCGCCGAAAAGCTGTTCCAGACCGCAAATAATCGCCTGCTCGAGCCCTATTCGCTCGACGACGGCAAGCTGCAGCAGGTGTTCAGCCAGATCCTCACCCACCGCGTCGATTACGCCGATTTGTATTTCCAGTACAGCCGCTCTGAAGGCTGGAGCCTGGAAGAGGGGATGGTCAAGGCCGGTAGTTTCAATATCGAACAAGGTGTCGGCGTGCGTGCCTTGAGCGGCGAGAAAACAGCGTTTGCCTATTCCGATGACATCAGCATTCCGGCGCTGGAATCGGCGGCGCAGGCAACGCGCGCGATCGCCAGCCAGGGCGATGACGGCCGCGCGCAGATCGTCAAGCGCGGCAATGGCCTGGATCGTCCGACCTTGTATGCGCCCGACGATCCGCTGGCGAGCTTGAGCGACGAGCGCAAGGTTGCGCTGCTCGAAAAGCTCGAAGGCTACGCGCGCGCGATCGATCCGCGCATCACGCAGGTCATGGCGAGCCTTGGCGGCGAATATGAAGTCGTGCTGATCGCGCGCAGCGATGGCGTAATGGCCGCCGATGTGCGTCCGCTGGTGCGGCTGTCGCTGCAGGTGATCGCCGAGCAAAGCGCGCGCCGCGAACAGGGCAGCGCCGGCGGCGGCGGGCGTTTCGACTACAGCTATTTCAGCGACGACGTGCTGCGCGATTACGCCGCGCGCGCCGTACATCAGGCGTTGACCAATCTCGACGCGAAACCGGCGCCCGCCGGCAATATGACAGTGGTATTAGGCCCGGGCTGGCCCGGCATCCTGCTGCATGAAGCGATCGGCCACGGACTCGAAGGCGACTTCAACCGCAAGGGCAGTTCGGCGTTTGCCGGCCGCATCGGCGAGCGCGTCGCAGCGCCGGGCGTGACAGTGGTCGATGACGGCACGATTGCGCGCCGCCGCGGCTCGCTGAATATCGACGACGAAGGCAATCCGACGCAACGCACCGTGCTGATCGAAGACGGCATCCTCAAGGGTTACATTCAGGACAGCCTGAATGCGCGGCTAATGGGCGTTCCTGTCACCGGCAACGGCAGGCGCGAATCATTCGCGCACATCCCGATGCCGCGCATGACGAATACTTATATGTTGAACGGCGACAGACATCCGGACGAAATCATCGCGTCGGTCAAACACGGTTTGTATGCGGTCAACTTCGGCGGCGGTCAGGTCGATATCACGAGCGGAAAATTCGTATTCTCGGCGGCCGAAGCTTACATGATCGAGGACGGCAAGGTCACGTACCCGGTCAAGGGCGCGACCCTGATCGGCAACGGCCCCGACGTGCTGACGCGCGTGAGCATGATGGGCAACGACATGGCGCTCGATCCGGGCGTGGGCACCTGCGGCAAGGAAGGTCAAAGCGTGCCGGTCGGCGTCGGCCAGCCAACGTTGCGCATCGATGGGCTGACGGTGGGCGGGACGGCGTAGCGGGGCGAATACAGGGAAGGATCCGCGTCCGCCTACTTCCCCCCCTTTGAAAAAGGGGGACTGAGGGGGAGAGCACAGCGAGGGGGATAAGCGGCG
>JACMKV010000017.1 GCA_014379915.1 Burkholderiales bacterium | reverse complement strand
TCGCGTAAATGCAGCACGAGATAGCTCGCGCAACGTGTGCACGCCGATTTCCATCCGCATGCGCCGCACATCAGCACCGGCGAATAACCGCGCCGATTGATGAACACCAGGCTTTGCTCGCCGCGTTCGAGGCGCGCGGCGGTTGCTTTGAGCAGAGCTTCCGACAAGCCGTCGCTCAGAGGTTCGCGGCTGACGTCGATGCAGCGCACGCTCGGCAGTTCGGCGCCTGCGGCGGCGCGCTCGGTCAATCGCAACATGCGAAAGCGACCGACGCGGGCGTTCTGGTAGGTCTCCAGGGCGGGCGTTGCCGAGCCGAGAACGATGCGCGCGTTCTGTTGCCGGGCGCGAAAAATTGCCAGATCGCGCGCCGAATAGCGCAAGCCCTCGTGCTGCTTGAACGAGCTGTCCTGCTCCTCGTCAACGACGATGAGCCCTGGCCTGGCCAGCGGCGTGAAAACGGCAAGGCGCGTGCCGAGCACGATTTGCGCACGGCCGGCTTGCGCTGCCAGCCAATTTGCCGCGCGCTCGCCAGCGGCGAGACTGCTGTGCAGCGTTACCAGATTCGCCTGTGGAAAACGCGCGCGGAAGCGGCCTTCTAGCTGCGGTGTCAACGCGATTTCCGGAACCAGCACGAGCGCCTGCTCGCCCGCCGCGAGCACGCGCGCGATCACACGCATGTAGATTTCAGTCTTGCCGCTGCCGGTTATACCGTGTAGCAACCACACGTTGAAGCCGGCCGGTTCGGCGAGAATGGCGTCGATGCCGGCTTGCTGTTCGGCCGTCAGCTTCGGTTCCGCGATCTCTGCACGGCAGGTCGACGTTACGGCGGGTGCTGCGACTTTCTCAACCCAGCCCAATGCGTTCATTTCGAGCAGGGCCTTGATCGCGCGCGGCGAAACTGCGCGCGCTGTTTCCTCCGCAAGTTCCGACTGCTGCAAGTGCGCGAGCAATCTGTGTTTGACGATGTGGCGCCTCGGCAATGACGACGCATCGAGTTCGCGGCCAGTTTCGGTCAGACGAAATACAAGCTTCAGACGCTGCGCGATCGGCTTCGCCGCGCGCAGCGCAGTCGGCAGCGCGTTCATCACGACCTGGCCTAGCGGGTGGTGATAATAGTCGCTGCAAAAGTGCAGCAGCGCGAGAAGATCGGGCGACAGCGGCGGCACCTCGCGCAGGATGCGCGTCAGCGTTTTCAGGCGCGAATCGGAAATGCCGCTCGTCGTCGCGAGTTCGATGATCACACCGACGCGCTGGCGGTTGCCGAACGGCACTTGTACGCGCAAGCCGATATCCTCGGATGACACGTCATCCGACGCCAGATAATCGAACAAGCCATGAATTGGAACATCGAGAGCTACGCGGGCGATGCACGCACCGCTATTGATACCGGCAGCCCGCGACGGTGAAGCTTCCGCTAACGGTGAAGCTTTCGGCACGGGCCTCGCTCAGGCCGCGGTTGTCAGGCAGTGATATTGCGGACTGAGGCGATGCACCGCTTCGACCATCGCATGCACGCGATCGGGTTGCGTGAATTGGGAGATGCCGTGACCCAGGTTGAAAACGTGCCCATCGCCCGCGCCAAAACTCGCCAGCACTTTTGCGACTTCGGCCTCGATCACCTGGGGTTCAGCAAACAGCACCGAAGGATCGAGATTCCCCTGCAAAGCGACGCGCTGGCCAATTGCGGCGCGGGCCGCTCCGATATCGACCGTCCAGTCGAGGCCGACGGCGTCGCAGCCGCATTCGGCAATGGCGTTCAGCCATCCACCGCCGCCCTTGGTAAAGACGATGATCGGCACGCGTTCGCCATCGCGTTTGCGGATCAGTCCGGCGATGATTTTGCTCATGTAGCCGAGCGAGAATTCGGGGTAGGCGGCATGCGATAAAGCGCCGCCCCAGGTATCGAAAATCATCACGACTTGCGCGCCGTGCTCGATCTGGGCATTGAGGTAAGCGGTGACAGCGCGTGCGTTTACGTCGAGGATACGATGCAGCAGATCCGGGCGCTGATACAGCATGGTTTTGACGTGCCGGAAATCGCTGCTTGCGCCGCCTTCGATCATGTAGCAGGCAAGCGTAAACGGGCTGCCGGAAAAGCCGATCAGCGGCACCGAATCGTTCAAAGCGCGGCGAATCTCGCGAACAGCTTCCAGCACGTAGCGCAACTCCGCCGTGGGGTCGGGTACGGCGAGCGCGCGGATATCCCGCTCGTCGCGCAACGGACGATAAAATTTTGGGCCTTCGCCGTCTGCGAAATGCAAGCCCAAACCCATCGCATCGGGAATGGTCAGGATGTCGGAAAACAAGATCGCCGCGTCGAACGGGAAGCGCTGTAGTGGCTGCAACGTGACTTCGGTGGCGAATGCGGGGTTTTTGCATAGCGAGAGAAAGTCGCCGGCGCGTGCGCGCGTCTGGTTGTATTCGGGCAGATAGCGGCCGGCCTGGCGCATCAGCCAGACCGGCGTGTACGGAGCTGGTTGGCGCAGCAGTGCGCGCAGGAAGGTATCGTTTTTCGGCGCGGCCATACGCTAAGAAAACTTTGGCGTGACGAATCGAAACTTGACGACAAGATTGCTTCGCTGCTCTCGCAAAGACGGCCTTTTTTGACTTGGAGATTGTTTCGTCACTTCGTTCCTCGCTAAGACGGGCTTATTCAGAGCTTTCCTGAGCGAACAAGGCGGCAATCTGTCGCTGGATTTTTTCAGCCGCCGCGCGCGGGTCCGCTGCGTCGCGGATCGGCCGGCCGACGACGATATGATCGGCGCCGTTTCGGAAAGCTTGCTCCGCCGTGACGACGCGTTTCTGGTCGTCGGTGGATTGATTGTCGACCGGGCGAATGCCGGGCGTCACAACGAGTAGACGTTCGCCAAGCTGCTCGCGCAACTGGCTCGCTTCGAGACCGGATGAAATGACGCCATCGCAGCCGGCATCGAGCGCACGACGCGCACGCGACAACACGAGCTGTTCGACGTCGCAGGCGAAACCGAGATCGTCGAGATCGCCGCGGTCGAGGCTGGTCAGGGCGGTGACTGCGAGAACTTTTACCGCGCCTTTGGCTTCCGCCGCAGCTTGCATGATGGCCTGATTGCCGTGCACGCTCGCGAACGTCGCGCCCCTGCTGCTCAATTGACGGACCGCCGAGCGCACGGTTTCCGGCACGTCAAAAAACTTCAGATCGACGAACACTTTCTTGCGCCGGGCGAGCAGCCATTCCATCAATTCGAAATAGCCGCCGGCCATGAAAAGCTCGAGGCCGAGCTTGTAGAAAACGACCGACTCGCCGAGTGCTGCAACGAGCTGCCGCGCGCGCCCAGCATCCGCCACGTCGAGCGCAAAAATCAGGCGCTCGGCCGCCGGAATCGCTTTCGTCGACAGCATAGTATTTTTAACTACAGCGGATTGCAGCGGCTGAAACGATCAGCGCGGAAGTTCGGAGCTGCCCATCAGAAATTCGTCGACGGCGCGGGCGGCCTGGCGGCCTTCTCGAATCGCCCAGACGACGAGCGATTGGCCGCGGCGCATATCGCCGGCCGAGAAAACTTTCGGAATGGAAGTCTGATAGCGCAGCGTGTCGGCGGCGACGTTGCCGCGCACGTCGAGACCGACAGCCAGTTCCTGCAGCATGCCCTCGTGCACCGGGTGCAGATAACCCATCGCAAGCAGCACGAGATCGGCCTTGATGTCGAATTTGCTGCTGGCCATTTCCTGCATCACCCAACCGCCTTTGGCGTCCTTATTCCATTCGAGGCGAATCGCGCGCAGCTTTTCGACGCGGCCGTTCGATCCCGAAAACGATTTGGTCGCCACACTCCAGTCGCGCGCGCAGCCTTCTTCCTGCGACGACGAGGTGCGCATCTTCATCGGCCAGTTTGGCCACGTCAACGGCTTGTTTTCGTTCTCCGGCGGCTGCGGCAGCAATTCAAACTGCGTGATTGCGACAGCGCCTTGGCGAATCGAAGTACCGATACAGTCGGAGCCGGTATCCCCGCCGCCGATGACGACGACATGTTTGCCCCTGGCCGTCACGCTGACCACGTCCGCCACGCGGTCACCCGCATTGCGCTTGTTCTGCTGCGGCAGAAAATCCATCGCGTACATTACGTCATCAAGCTCGCGCCCCGGCACGGGCAGATCGCGCGGCTGCTCCGATCCGCCCGTCAGTACGAGTGCATCGAATTCCTTCAGCAGTTGGCTGGCCGGAACGTTGACCCCGATGTGCTGATTGACCCTGAAGTCGACACCCTCCGCGCGCATCTGCTGCATGCGGCGATCGATCAGATGCTTTTCCATCTTGAAATCCGGAATGCCGTAGCGCATCAGGCCGCCGATGCGGTCGTTCTTCTCGAACAGCACGACATCATGGCCGGCGCGCGCGAGCTGCTGCGAACACGCGAGTCCCGCCGGACCCGACCCGACGACCGCGACGCGCTTGCCGGTTTTGCGATGCGGCGGTTGCGGCACGACCCAGCCTTCACGCCACGCCTTGTCGATGATCGCGTGCTCGATCGATTTGATCGTGACCGGATCGTCGTTGATGTTCAGGATGCACGCGGCTTCGCATGGCGCCGGACAGATGCGGCCGGTGAATTCCGGAAAGTTGTTGGTCGAATGCAGAACCTCGATCGCCTCGCGCCATTGCTGGCGGTAAACCAGATCGTTCCAGTCCGGAATGATGTTGTTGACCGGGCAACCGGTCTGGCAAAACGGAATGCCGCAATCCATGCAGCGCGCGCCCTGTTTGCCCACCTCGGCATCGGGCAGCGGAAAAATGAATTCGCGATAATTCCGGACGCGCTCAGTGACCGGCAGATACTTTGGGTCGTGCCGGTCGATCTCCATGAATCCCGTGGGTTTTCCCACTTAATTAACTCCCTGCAAGTTTCCGGTTGTTAGCATTGCGATATGCGCTGGCAATCCAGTCGCGATTTCCTGGCTATGGGCAAGCAGCCGGATTCCGTCAACTACAACACGGTGAACAACGGTGAGGAGTACGCAGTCGTCTACACGAATTCGGCAACCGCCGCGGAAGCGGTCTGCGCTGCTGCCAGTTCCTGCAGCGCGCGCCGATATTCCATCGGCATGATCTTGACGAACTTCGGCAGGTAGCTTTCCCATTGCTCGAGGATCGTCGCGGCGCGTTCGCTGCCGGTGTAATATTTGTGTTGCTCGACGAGCGCGCGCAGCAGACGCGCATCGGGCTGACCGAGATGGCTGACATCGACCTTGCCGTGGGTTTCCAGATCGCCGCCCCGGCCCGACGTGCCGCTGATCGCGTCGAGCGCTTGGTCTTCGTCCGGAACCGCTTCGAGTTCGACCATTGCCATGTTGCAGAGCTGTTCGAAGCTGTCGTCTTCATCGAGCACGTAAGCGATGCCGCCGCTCATGCCGGCGGCGAAGTTGCGCCCTGTTTGGCCGAGCACGACGACGGTGCCGCCGGTCATGTATTCACAACCGTGATCGCCGACGCCTTCGACCACCGCCGTGCAACCCGAATTGCGCACGGCGAAACGCTCGCCGGCGACGCCGCGGAAATAACATTCGCCGCTGATAGCGCCGTAGAGCACTGTATTACCGACGATGATGTTCTGTTCGGGCACGATCTTGCTGTCGACCGGCGGATAAATCGCGATGCGCCCGCCGGACAAGCCTTTGCCGACGTAATCGTTGGCTTCGCCGGCGAGCTCGAGCGTGATGCCGTGCGCAAGAAATGCGCCGAAGCTCTGGCCGGCCGTGCCTTTAAGCTTGATGTGAATCGTATCGTCGGCCAGTCCTTCATGACCATAGCGCTTCGCAACTTCTCCCGACAGCATTGCGCCGACGGTGCGATGGATGTTGCGGATTTCGCTTTCGATTTTGACCGGCTTGCGCGCTTGCAGCGCTGGCTGCGCGGCGGCGATCAATTTGTGATCGAGCGCCTTGTCGAGGCCATGATCCTGCGCTTCACGCCGATAGCGCGCGACGTCTTAGCCCATCTGCGGCTGTTACAGGATTCGCGAGAAGTCCAGGACGCGGGCCTTCCAGTTTGCGACCGATTTGCGCACTTCGATGCGATCAGAGCGGCCGATCATG
>JACMKV010000104.1 GCA_014379915.1 Burkholderiales bacterium | reverse complement strand
GCGCCAGGTCCGCTTGCAGCAGGGCTACAGCGCGGTCGAGGCGGTCGCCGACGAAGGATTGCAGTTGCGCGTGGTTGTGCCGATCAATCTCTACACGTTCAGCGAGGACGCGCGCATGCTGCAATTGCTGCAGCCGGTGCCGGCGCAGCTCGCGCAGGACGCCGAAACCGTGCAAAGCATTTATCGCGACTACCAGGAATTGACGCTGTCGCGGCAAGGGTTGAAGCAGCTGTATGGCGTGACCTTGACGCTTGCGCTGCTGCTCGCGCTGCTCGGCGCTTTCGCGCTCGCCTTTCTCCTGTCGGAACGGTTGTCCGCGCCGCTCGGCATTCTGGCCAAAGGCACGCGCGCCGTCGCGCAAGGCGATTTTTCCCAGCAGCACACGCTGCCCGGACGCGATGAGCTCGGCGTGCTGACGCAGTCGTTCAACCGGATGACGCAGCAACTCGCGGAAGCGCGCGCCGCCGCGCAACGCAACCAGGCGCAGCTCGAAACCGCCAAGGCCTACGTCGAAAGCCTGCTGGCGAATCTGTCTGCTGGCGTCATGTCGTTCGACGAAGCGTTTCGCCTGCGGTCGGAAAATCCGAGTGCCGGCCACTTGCTGCACGTTGATTTCAGCACCTTGCGCGGTGTCGAGCTGAAAGCGTGGCCTGAGCGCTCGCCGCGACTAGAAGGTCTCAGTCGAGCGATTCTTGAATCGTTCTCGCGAGCCGAGGGCGCCGAGTGGGAAAGGCAGTTTGAATATGCCGATCGCGCCGGCAACCGCGTGCTGCTGTTGCGCGGGACACGGCTTCCCGGCAAACAGGCCGATCATGTCGTCGTGTTCGACGACATCACCCACCTGCTGGAAGCGCAGCGCCATGCCGCGTGGAGCGAAGTCGCGCGGCGGCTCGCGCACGAAATCAAAAACCCGCTGATGCCGATTCAGCTGTCGGCCGAGCGCATGCAGCGCAAGTTGACCGCCAAGCTCGAACCCGCCGATGCCGAAATGCTCGAACGCTCGACGCAAAACATCGTGACCCAGGTCGGCGCGCTGAAAAGCATGGTCGATGCGTTCAGCCAATATGCGCGCTCACCTGGTCCTAGCCTGCAGCCGCTCGATCTGAACCGGCTGGTTCGCGATGTGCTCGCTTTGTACGAAGCGCAAGGCTCGCCGATCAAGCTCGAACTGGCGCCGCGACTGCCGCAAATCAACGGCGATCCGAATCAATTGCGTCAGGTCATACACAATTTGCTGCAGAATGCGCAGGATGCGCTGATCGGTCAGCCGAAACCCGCGGTCACCGTGCGAACCGCCGCCGCCGAGAATTCCATCCAGCTCAGCGTGATCGATAATGGCAGTGGATTCCCCGAGCAGTTGCTGACGCGAGTGTTCGAACCCTATGTAACGACGAAGCAGAAAGGAACGGGCCTCGGATTGGCGATCGTCAAGCGCATCGTCGAAGAGCACGGCGGGGTCGTTTCGATCAGCAACCTCGAACCGCGCGGCGCCAGCGTGACACTTTCGTTGCCGCTGGCGGTGCCGCAAGACGCGGCGAAAAAATCCGCAGTGCGCGCTTGATGCGTCTGGCAAGCACGCTTACAGGAGCACGATGAATCAGATTCTGGTCGTCGACGACGAGGTCGGCATACGCGAGTTGTTATCGGAGATCCTGCGCGACGAGGGTTATCTGGTCAAGCTCGCCGAAAACGCCGGGCAGGCGCGCAGCATGCGCAGTCAAAACCGCCCGGATCTGGTGCTGCTCGACATATGGATGCCCGATACCGACGGCATCACGCTGCTGCGCGAATGGGCGAGCGGCGGGCTTCTGACCATGCCGGTCGTGATGATGTCGGGCCACGGCACGATCGATACTGCCGTCGAAGCGACGCGCATCGGCGCGTACGACTTCCTGGAAAAGCCGATCGGCTTGCAGAAGCTACTCAGCACCGTAGGCCGTGCGTTGCGCCGCGGCGAGCCGAAGATCGATCCGGCCTTGTCTTTAGGCAGTCTGGGGCGCGCGCCCATTATCGCGGAACTGAAGCAGCGGCTCGAACAGGTTGCAAACCTGAAAACGCCGTTGCTCCTGAGCGCTGACCCGGGTTGCGAAGTCGAGCTGTGCGCGCGCTTCCTGCATCGAGCGAACACGCCATGGATCGCCCCCGAGCATCCCGGCGTGCTGGCCGAAGCGCCGCTCGATCTGCTGAATCAGGCGCGTGACGGCATTTTGTTTCTGCACGATATCGGCGAATTGAGCCGGCTCGAGCAGAAGGGCTTGCTGTTGTTGATCGCCAAGCTCGACAAATACAACGTGCGACTGATTTGCGCGGTGTCGAAATCGCTGCCTGATCAGGTCGCCCAAGGGGCGTTCGACTCGCGCCTGTTCAGCGCCGTCAGCGGGCTGACAATCGGCGTGCCGAACTTGGGCCAGCATTGCGAAGATGTTCCCGAGCTGGCCAACCTGATTCTGTCGCGCTGCATAGAAACCAAGCATTCGCCGCGCCGCCAGTTCAGCATGGCTGCGTTGAATGCGCTGCGCAACCAGGATTGGCCAGGCAATCTGGCGCAGCTCGAAAGCGCGGTAAAAACCCTGGCCCTGACCTCGCTCGACGAAGAGATCAGCCTCGGCGACGTCAACCGGGTCCTCACGCAATTCGATATCGAGCAGCGCGCATCGGGCAGTGCGCTGCCGTTGCATCTGCCTCTGCGCGAAGCGCGCGATGCGTTCGAACGCATTTATTTCGAACACCATATCGCCCAGGAACGCGGCAATATGAGCCGCGTCGCCGACAGTGTCGGACTGGAGCGCACGCATCTGTACCGCAAGCTCAAGCAATTAGGCGTGCGCCTGCCGAAGAAAAACGACGATTAGCAGAAAAACTGCTGCGCTTGCCAGTACTTCGTTGCTCAGGGGCCTCGGAATGCTCATGTACTGTACATTCCAGCTTCTTCGACCCGCAGCACCTCGTGCGTCCGCGCAGCGCGGAGCAGGGGCCCCTTCAGGGGATGCGACCGCAAAGCGGATGCCAGGCGCCGGATGATCGCGGTCGCTTGCGCGCCTTCGGGGTCGCATCCACGCCTGCCGGCGTGGAATCCTGCTCCTCCCGCAGGCAGCGCGCTGTGCTCGCGACGTTTTTCAACAGCCAGCTTGTTTAGCTCGTAGTGTTCGAAATCCGGGCAGCATGCCGTCTCGATCGCCGTACGGAAGGGTTTAGTACAATCCGCATTCCGCAAGGCGGCGACTGCCGACCCGTGTTGTCGGCGGCGCAGCGGCCTCGTCAATCCAGGAATCTATTTATGGCAACGCGCAGTGATTTGGCGAACGCGATTCGCGTTCTGGCGATGGACGCCGTGCAAAAAGCCAACTCGGGCCATCCCGGCATGCCGATGGGCATGGCCGATATCGCCGAGGTGTTGTGGAACAACCATCTGCGCCACAATCCGGCGAACCCGAAGTGGCCGAATCGCGATCGCTTCATCCTGTCGAACGGCCACGGCTCGATGCTGCATTACGCGCTGCTGCATTTGTCCGGTTACGATCTGTCGATCGACGAAATCAAGCGCTTTCGCCAACTCCACTCGAAGACACCGGGCCATCCCGAATACGGCTACACGCCCGGCATAGAGACGACGACCGGTCCGCTCGGTCAAGGCCTCGCCAATGCGGTCGGCATGGCGTTGGCCGAAAAAGTGCTCGCTGCGGAATTCAATCGTCCCGGCTTCGCCATCCTCGACCATTACACGTACGTGTTTGTTGGCGACGGCTGTTTGATGGAAGGCATTTCGCACGAGGTATGTTCGCTGGCCGGAACGCTGGGTCTCGGCAAGCTGATCGCGATCTACGATGACAACGGGATTTCGATCGATGGCAAGGTCGAAGGCTGGTTCACCGATAACACGCCGCAGCGGTTTCAGGCGTATGACTGGCAGGTGATCGCCGATGTCGATGGCCACAATCCGGAGAAAATCGACGCGGCGCTGATCGCAGCGAAGGTGAACACACTGCAGCCGACGCTGATCTGCTGCAAGACCATCATTGGCAAAGGCTCGCCGAACAAGGGCGGCGGCCACGATTGCCACGGCAGCGCGCTCGGCAACGAGGAGGTGGTGGCGACGCGCGAGCATCTCGCCTGGCCGTATCAGGCGTTCGAAGTGCCGCAGGACATTTACGATGGCTGGGATGCGCGCGAAAAAGGCGCGAAGCGCGAGTCCGGCTGGCGCCAGCTATTTGCCCGCTACCGACTAAGCTTTCCCAATATCGGCGCCGAGTTCGATCGCCGACTGGCCGGCGAATTGCCCGCAAATTGGCGCACGCATGTCGACGCGCTGATTCGGAAAGCGCGCGAGAAAGCCGAAAACATCGCCACCCGCAAAGCCTCGCAAAATTCGATCGAAGGCCTGGCGCCCGTTCTGCCCGAATTGATCGGCGGCTCGGCGGACTTGACCGGTTCGAATCTGACGCTGTGGTCGGGCTCACGCGCGGTGGACAAAACCAGCGGCGGCAATACGCTGTATTTTGGCGTCCGCGAATTCGGCATGTCGGCGATGGTCAACGGCATGGCGCTGTACGGCGGCCTGATTCCGTACGGCGCGACGTTTCTGATGTTCTCTGAATACGCGCGCAACGCGCTGCGCATGGCGGCGCTGATGAAGATTCGCAGCATCTTCGTTTACACTCACGATTCGATCGGGCTCGGCGAAGACGGCCCGACGCATCAAGCGGTCGAGCAGACGGCGACCTTGCGCTATATCCCGAACATGGATGTCTGGCGTCCATGCGACACGGTCGAATCGCTGATCGCCTGGACTTCGGCGATCGAGCGCCGGGATGGCCCGAGTTGTTTACTGTTCAGCCGGCAGAATCTGGCTTTCCAAAAAAGAGACGACGCTGCGGTCGCCGCAATCGCGCGCGGCGGTTATGTTTTGCTCGAGGCGGTGCTACTCGATGCGGCTGAGAAAGACCCCGATATCGTGCTGATCGCAACCGGCTCTGAAGTCCAACTCGCGGTCGAAGCAAGCAAGGCGCTGGCGAAAACGAACATCGTCGCCCGCGTCGTCTCGATGCCGTGCACGAGCGTGTTCGATCGACAGCCCGAAAGCTATCGGCAGGCCGTCTTGCCGCGCGGTACACCAAGGGTAGCGATCGAGGCCGGCATCAGCGATTACTGGCGCAAGTACGTGGGGCTCGATGGCGCAGTCGTCGGCATCGATACCTTCGGCGAATCGGCGCCGGCCGTCGAGCTGTTCAAATACTTTGGATTCACTACCGAAAACGTCGTTGACACCGCGCAACGTGTGTTTGCCCTGAATAAACCGGCGGCGCGCGCGGAAACAGGCTGCCGCGCTGCGGTAGAATAGCGCTTTTGCGAGGAGAAATAATGGCAATTCGTATCGCCATCAACGGCTACGGCCGCATCGGTCGCAACGTGCTGCGCGCGCTGTACGAGTCGGGGCGCAATAAGGAAATCCAGATCGTCGCAATCAACGATCTCGGCAACGCCGAAACCAACGCGCATCTGACGCGTTACGACACGACCCACGGCAAATTCAATGGCAGCATTGAGGTCGACGGCGACTTTCTGGTCGTCAATGGCGATCGCATCAAGGTGCTGGCCGTGCGCAACCCAGCCGAACTGCCGTGGAAAGATTTGAAGGTCGACGTCGTGCACGAATGCACCGGGCTCTTCACCACTAAAGCAAAAGCCTCCGCCCACCTGCAGGCCGGCGCAAAAAAAGTCATCATCTCGGCGCCGGGCGGCAAGGATGTCGACGCGACCATCGTTTACGGCGTCAATCACAAAACGTTGAAGGCGTCGGACACGGTGATTTCGAACGCGTCGTGCACGACCAACTGCCTGGCCCCGCTGGTCAAGCCGCTGAACGACAAGATCGGCGTCTTACAAGGCTTGATGACGACAGTGCATGCTTACACCAACGATCAGGTGCTGAGCGACGTCTACCACGAGGACCTGCGCCGCGCGCGCTCGGCGACGATGTCGATGATCCCGACCAAGACCGGCGCCGCCGCCGCGGTCGGCCTGGTGCTGCCCGAACTGGACGGCAAACTCGATGGCTTTGCCGTGCGTATACCGACGATCAACGTCTCGCTGGTCGATTTGTCGTTCGTCGCGGCGCGCGACACCAGCGTCGACGAAGTCAACAACATCATGAAGGCCGCGTCGGAAAACGAATTGAAAGGCGTTTTGAACTACAACACCAAGCCGCTGGTGTCGGTCGATTTCAATCACGATCCGGCATCGAGCACCTTCGATGCGACGCTGACCAAAGTCAGCGGCGGCAAGCT
>JACMKV010000103.1 GCA_014379915.1 Burkholderiales bacterium | reverse complement strand
TGTGACCAACGATGGACACGCTCGCCGAACCGCTCGACTTGGCAGCCGATGCAGCTTCGCTGAGCACGCTGTCAGCTTCGGCCGTGATGTTGCACTTGTTGAAGCCGAAGAAAATGATGAAGTGCTTCGGTGCAACCGGCGGAGGCGGCGCCGCTTCCGGCATTGTAGGCGATGGGGGCTCGGCCGCGTGACCCAAATGGAACGTGAGCACTGCCTCGGCAAGGTGGAACGGCGCCTCGATGTCGTTGGTAACGCTTACGGGGTCCTCGATCGAAATGTTGCTGACACGCAGGTATTTGTAGCGCGCGCCCAATGAAACGTTTCGGCTCAGAGCGAAGTCGATTCCTGCGATCGCTTGGAGGCCTAGCCCGTAGTCATCGCCGTCGAGCGGTCCGAGCGGTCCGGCCGCAACGTCTTCAGCTTCAAAATGAGCAATGCCGGCACCTGCGCCTATGTATGGCCGCCAGCGAGCGCCCATCGGGAAACCAAGAATAAGGTTCACCATTCCTGTGGTGACCGATGCGCTACCCGTCGCGTCAAACGGACCTAATGGTGACGCTGGTCCGGAGACAAGTGCCGCCGACTCCGGATCAGCTCGAGTGTGAGCGACCTCTGCTTCAATTGCGAAGCTCCGGCTGAGCATATAGCCG
This sequence comes from Burkholderiales bacterium, assembly GCA_014379915.1. Classification (GTDB taxonomy): domain Bacteria; phylum Pseudomonadota; class Gammaproteobacteria; order Burkholderiales; family JACMKV01; genus JACMKV01. The sequence goes on along the minus strand of JACMKV010000103.1, from coordinate 2,940 downwards.
ATCGCGCCACCGAACACGTAACCAGTTTCGCCTTCCGTTTCGATCGTGCCGCTAACGGGAGGGCCGACATCATCGGTCGTTTGCCCTGGAAAAGCTGCACCGCCGTGAAGGGAGATGTAGAAGCGATGGGAGGGCGGCTCGGCCCACGCCAGAGTTGCCGAAACTCCCAAAGCTACGATGACTAATCCTGCAGTTCGCATGACTGCCCCCTTTTTGTTCATTTTCTTGAACAAGCAGGCGCCGGCATTTAAGCTGTGTCTAGTGCGGTTACGCAACAGTACCCGCGCAACTCGAAATCACTTGCCGTCAATCATAGGTTCCCGATCCGGCGGCTGTGCGGCTCAAAGCCGGGTCGACACTTTCCCCGCGAATCCGCCTACGCCAAGGCTTCGGCGGACAGGTCAGTCGCAGTCGCCGCGGCGCATGCACTCGCGCATCTGTTGACGCAGCTGCTCGCGAAGATCGCTGCCGTCGGTCCAACCGGCTTGGCCGCCGTCGTCTTCGCCGGCCCGATAGCCCCAATTGTAACCGTCGTGATATCCGCGCCTGTAGCCGAGGACGTATTGCTGCTGCATCCGGCCGCTCTCGCGCTGAGCGGCGTAGGCGTCGGCGCTGCCGCGTTCCCTCAGTGCGTCGTTGAACGAGGCGCGGTACTCGTGCTGGTAGCCGTCTTTGTAGCCGTCGCTATAGCCGGCGCGCCTGCCGTCCGCGAGGCCGCGCGCATAATCGCTTTGCGCAGCCACGCTCGGCACTGCTGCGAAACCAAAGGTGACGGCCAACGCGGCGACGGCGGCGATCTTACGAAGAGCGCCAAACACACTGCGACGGTCGATGCTGTTCGACATTTCAGTTTCCTCCTTGGGCCTAAGGCTGCCCACGAACTCACCTGATGATTTTGTCAACATTGTGCAGCACATGCGGCGAGCGCAGGGCTTTTTCGGCAGCATACGGCGACAGTTTACGCATTCCTGGCAGATCACAGATTTTGCTTTGCGGTTCTGCGGCTAGCGAAAGGAGGCGCCGGTCGCTCGGCAACGAGGATTTCATCAAGGGGCTCGAGCGGATGTTCGGCCTATGCATCGTGCGCAGACCGCAAGCGAACGAGCCAAAGCCACTGCAAAGGCTGCTGCAATAGGTAACCTGTCGCCGTAATTGATTCCCGTCCTTATATAATCGTAACATTAGTATGGCCTACCGGGCCGCAAAGCGACGAGTAAAGTCCCCGGCGCCTTTGGGCGGTGCTGAGACGAGCGTCGCGAGTTGCGGGGCTATCTTAAACTCAAGTGTCAGCTCGCCCGCTCAAAGGCTTCGCTGAGGCGCGCCACTTGTTCAGCTGCGCCTGGAATGCGACCCGCGCTTCCCGTTCGGGGAATGCCGTCGCCGGTACCATTATCGTCACCAGGGGCGCCAAAGAAATGAAATCGTGTTGTGGAGTGCTTACAATTCCGGACACGTCCTGCCACGAGGCGCGCGTTGTCGTCATCTTCGTGCGGTGCTCAATGACCTCGCTGGTAGCGACAAGCAGCGTCGGTCCGGCGATGCCTTGTACTGAGCGCTCATTGATCAGTTGGCCGAACACCCTCTCGTTGTACCAACGATAGAGGAACGGAAATCCGAACGTAATCCCGGTGGCCAACGCGGTTCGCAGAATGACCCACAAATCGATCACCCCGAACTTGAGGTAAGGAAGTAGCACGCTCATCCACGCGAGTGAAGCAATCGCTATCCAAGCGAAATAGACGAAACGCTTTCCCAGAACGGACCGCTCTAGATGGTGTTGCAGCAACGCCAGGTAGTCACTGGCATTCGTAGTGTACGACAATTCCACTAGGTCCCCTCCAAGAGCTTCCTGATAGCAACGATGCTTCGGCCCAGCGCTTCGCTCCGTGCGACCTTACCGCCCGTTTGATCTCAGAAGCGAACACGGAGCAAACGGTGGTGCCCGCCTAGTGCCCACCGTTGTCTGTTCGTTCGTGAAATGTCTTGAAGGTTCGTGTCAACTCATGCCGCGAATGAGAACGCGGCGGATCAGCCTAAGTGCAAAAATAAGGGATTTTGAGTTGGCTGGAATAGGGCGACAGTTTACCCATTGCAATCAAAGCTGCTGCAATAGGTGAGCTTCGCCGCACTTTCAGCTGCCGCCCACCGCAGGCGTGCCTCGCCTGCTACCCAAATCTGGGAAACTGCGGCGACAGTTTACGCATTTTCGGAAGATCAGTGACCTTGCTTTGCGGAGCGAAGGGCCGGCACTGTCGCTCATTGAGGTTGGCGAGGCGCGTGAGCGGTGCGATCGCAGCCGTGATTTTCGGTGCTCATTGGAGTTGTTATCAGCGTGGCAATCGGCACTGAATCGGCGCCTAGCTCAAACTTGTTCGGATATTTTTGGTCTACTTTTCGTTGGGTCGGAATTGTCGCAAGCGCGCTTGTGCTTTTTGATCTGGCAATGGCGGGATATCCGAGCGCCCTGTCGGAAACCGGCACGGTGTTGTTGCAATATTTTTCCGATGGGAAGAGCGTTTTGCTCGATCCGGTGGAGCCGTTTCTTGGCGCGGTCGTGGCGGCTTTGCCAAGCTTCTCGCCATCCGGCGTCAGTCTGTTCTGGCTATGGCAGGACAGCTTCATTTTGTTTGTCGGCCTATTCGCATCGATCACGCGCGGCAGCTTGCTCAATTGGTCAGGTCAGATTGCTCTCTTCGTTTGGATTGTCATCGCGGCGTTATTAGGGAGTTGTCAGGGTATTCCCAATCCGCTTGCTGCGATCCCGAGCGTTTTGGGAGAGCACGTCGATCAGACGATTGCAGACGCGCTATGGTCTATCGTCTTGTTTGCCACAGGCAGCGCGGCAATCGGACGATTGACCGGCAACGCAAATGCGGCCGCACGCGCTGATATCACCGCCGCTGCATCGATTGTCGCTGCCGTCGGTTTTTGTATTTTTTG
>JACMKV010000016.1 GCA_014379915.1 Burkholderiales bacterium | reverse complement strand
GGATTTGCAGAATTAAAGGCTGAGAGCATGGCGCGCCTATAGACGTTTCACCGAGCCAGTTTGCTGCCTCGCCCTGGGAAAATTTTTGATGTCATTCATTTCGCTCGACCTGATCCGGTTGCGGTTCGATTGTTTATCTCTAAGCCCACATCGCTTCTCAACGTTTTCCGAGCGCAAAAAAACGGGCGCCGAAGCGCCCGTTCCGTGTTCTGTATCAGCTGTTACGGGCAATTACCCTGACCAGATTTAAGGCCTCGTGTGGCGTTACAGATCGTACCAGTCATCGCCCAAGTCATATTTGCGTCGCCAGATGTTACCGTTGGCGTGTAAGTAAAGGCCAAATCTGCCGGGGCCGTAGTGGTTGCCGCACTTGTTCCTGTCATTACACCGGTAGCGGATATAGCAAGTGTTTTGAGATTCGGTGTAGTTACGACTGGCGGAACGCCATTGGAGCCGGCGGCGCAAGCAGTCAAAGCCCCTTGTTCCTGAGCGCATAAACCAACTGCAGTTTTATAACTGGCCAGTTCTGCTACTGTCGATGCGGCCTTCGTGCGCGAGGTGTAATCGCTATACTGCGGAATTGCAACCGCCGCCAGAATACCGATAATCGCAACCACGATCATCAGTTCGATCAAAGTAAAACCTTGTTGTATACGTTTCATTCAGAAGCTCCTAAATTAGTTTGTCGGTAGGTAACAAACCCCGGGGATTGGGTTGACAGGTATTTAGCAATGGGTATGCCATGCGCGGAAGGCGGGTATTGCGGGCTGCGCAGCGGGTTTTGCAAGCCTCATGCGAGGCAGACAAAGCTAATCGCCGTGAGGAGTTAGCGCCGGTCGATCCTGGATGGGAAGTCTATGACATTCGCAAGCACGTCAGCGTCCGACCGTATTCAACGATATCGTTTACAGCAAACCGCTTGACGTTTTACGTCACTTTTCGCAAAGGTTTGGCAGCGACTCGGCGACCCAAGCGAGATCGTCGCGGCGAAAAACAGAGTGTGGAGCCGCCTGATAATCAGATAGATATCTGCGACTCGTTGATTTCCGAAATAAGCGTGATTGCGGCATTTGCGCCTCCTGCTAGCTTGAGCAAACCACCCCCCTCTGCTTCGCAGTGGCCCCTCCTTGGGAAGGAGGGGCGGAAGAGGCGCGGCGGTCGGCGGGCCTGCGCAGTATGAGAGTGGGATAAGCACGCGTTTAGCTCAGCGATTCAACTTCAGCGCAGTTTCGGCAAGCCTTCGGCCCAGCGCGATACATAGCCGCTTTTCATCCTCGCTGATCGGCCGGTCGCCGCCTATGCCGCTGACATGGCTTGCGCCATACGGCGTGCCGCCGGTCGTTGTCGAATTGATCTCAGGTTCAGCATAGGGCAGGCCGACGATCAACATGCCGTGATGGATCAGCGGCAGCATCATACTTAGCAATGTCGTCTCCTGGCCGCCGTGCAGCGATGCGGTCGAGGTGAACACGCAAGCCGGCTTGCCAACCAGCGCGCTCGACATCCACAGGCCGCCGCTGCCATCGAGAAAATACTTGAGCGGCGCGGCCATATTGCCAAACCGCGTCGGCGAACCGAGTGCTATGCCGATGCACTCTTCGAGATCTTTGAGATCGGCGTAGGGCGCGCCCGCGTCCGGAATTGCAGGCGCGGTCGATTCGCAAACCGTGGAAACCTTCGGCACCGTCCGTATGCGCGCCCTGACGCCGGGAACTTGCTCGATGCCGCGCGCGATGAGCGTCGCGAGCTGCTTGACCGATCCGGTGTGGCTGTAATAGAGCACGAGGATGTCTTGCATGCTTGCGATTTTTAAGGGAATCTACGGCTATGTTACGCCAGTCTTCCAAGCCGGCGGTCGATCGGGGTCGCGGCGCGCTCACTTTTATCCGCCTCGTTTTTACCCGCTTTATCGAGGAGCGTTGCCCGCAGATCGCCGGTAGCCTGACCTTCACCGCGCTGCTCGCGCTGGTGCCGCTGATCACGATTGCACTGACCGTGATCGCCGCGTTTCCGGTGTTCAACGAGCTGTCGGTGCAAATCAAGATATTCATTCTGAGCAACCTGGTTCCGGATTCCGCCGGCCGCGTCATCACCGTCTACATGCAGCAATTTGCCGATAACGCAGCGAAGCTGACCGCGGTCGGCATCGTGTTCCTCGCGGTTACTTCGATCATGCTGATGATGACGATAGATCGCGCGCTCAACACGATCTGGCGCGTGAAGCGGCCGCGGTCGGTGCTGTCGAGCGTGTTGATTTACTGGATGGTGCTGACGATCGGGCCGGTACTGATCGGCGCCAGCCTTTCGCTGACGTCGTGGATACTAAGCATCTCGATGGGCGTCGTCGGCGAGGTGCCGGGCGCGAACGTCGCGTTGCTCAAGCTCGTGCCGATAGCGCTGACTTCACTTGCGTTCGCATTGATTTTTCTGGCCATACCGAATCGCCGAGTCAGGCTGCTCGATGCGTTGATCGGCGGCGTCGTCGCCGGGCTGGCGTTCGAAGCGATGAAGCGCGGCTTTGCCTTTTACATCACCCAGGTGCCGACGTACACGCTAGTCTACGGGACATTCGCGAGCTTCCCGATTTTCCTGGTGTGGATCTACCTGTCCTGGCTGGTGGTCTTGTTCGGCGCGGTGATCAGCGCCGTGCTGCCGTATTGGCGGGTCGGCGCATGGCGCGTCAAGCCGGTGCCGGGAAGCCGTTTTTTCGAGGCGCTCGAAATCCTGAAAATACTGTGGACCGAGCAGCAAAGCGGCAAGGTTGTCACGCTGAAAAGACTGCATGCGCGCATGCACCTCGGCCTGGAAAATCTCGAAGAACTCCTCGGTTTGCTGACCGACGTTGGCTGGGTGCGCGAGGCGGTCGGCAATGGCTGGGTGATGGTAAAAGATGCCAGCGAAATCAAGGTGGCGGATGTTTATCGGCTGCTCGTATTCCGCGCCGATTCAGCCGCGGTGCTTGCCGGCAGCACATCGGCCGATTTCGATGAGCTTGCCGAAACGGTGTCAACGCGCGTATCTCACGATATGCAAATGACATTGAAGGAATTGTTCATAACGCCAACGCGGGCGCCCGGCCCCGAATTGTTGCCGGCTTGAGTGGGGTAGCCGGATCTATCCGGGTGTCGCAAGAGTTTTTGGCACGTTCGTCTGCGCAAACGAAATTCCTTGCACTGCTGAGAAGATCATTTGTTAGCTGATGCGGCGTTTTGTTCGAACGACACGTCGTTCGCGTTCGTTGCGCAACGGCCGGGTCAGGAAGGTGTTTCCCCTCCTCTCAGAGGAGCACCGTGTGTCAAGCAGTTTTAGGAGTCCAGGGTTGATTGTTTTTGAGCATCGCATTCATGATGGTCAGCAGCTTGCGCATGCATGCGGTGAGCGCGACTTTGAAGGGGCGACACGCAGCGGCGGGTGGAGAAGGTTCCGCGGGCGGCCAGAGTAAAGCAAAACCATCCCTCTGCTTCGCAGTGCCCCGGACTCGGTCTCCCGAAGGGTCGCGGACACGTTAGCGCCGAAGGCGCAGGTTTGCGGGGAAGCGCGCCTTTAGCCTGCCTCCCCCGGATAGCTTCGCGAACGCCGTGTCGGCAGGGGCGCGCGGACACGGCGTGTCGGCAGGCTGGTGCGGGAAGGGGCGCAAGCGGCTGCGCTCGATTTCCAGCCGGGGCGCCAGCGTCTGCTCCCGCACTCGGCCTGCGGCTACCATGTCGCAGCCGCCTCTTGAAAGGAGGGTAGAAAATGCTTCGCACTCTAACGTACGGTCAGCAGCGGCGTGATGGCAGCGCTGCTCTTGATCTTGCCGGCCGCAACCAATGCCGAATCGCGGCTCGAATAGGGCCCGGCGTGTACGCGGTACAAGCCGTCCTTG
>JACMKV010000102.1 GCA_014379915.1 Burkholderiales bacterium | reverse complement strand
GAAGGCCGCAGATGCAAGGCGCGGGGCGCAGGACAGTGGTTGTTCCACGGCCCAGCCCGGCCGACACGGCGTTGGCGCAGCCATCCGGGGCGGGAGGCGGGGCTAGGGCGCGCTTCCCGCAAACGGCCGGCTTCGCCGGTAACGTGTCCACGCGCCCCCGTAACGCCGCAGATGCGGCCTTATCGTCGCAACCCGAAGGGCTGGCCGTGTCCGGGCGCCTCGCTACCCGCGGCTCGTTTGTGTGGAATAACCACACGGCACTCGCCGGCCCCGCCGACACGTTAGCCGCAGGCCCGCTCGCGGGAGGCGGGGCGAAAGGCGCGCTCCCCGCAGACGGGCGCCTTCGGCGCAAACGTGTCCGCGCGCCTTCGCGAATGCATCCCGGACACGGCCAGCGCGGCCACGGATAGGTTAATCAGAGGTTCCCTAGATGTGCTGACCGAGTTCGCGGTGCAGGAATTCGTGAAAATGCTGCAATCCGTCTTCCATCGGCGACTGGTACGGCCCGGCTTCCGAGCGGCCCTGCTGATACAGCGCGCGTCGGCCCTCGGTCATCAGCTGGCAGATTTCGTCATCCTCGCGCGCCGTTTCGTGATAGGCGATGCGTTCGGCTTCGACATAATCGCGCTCGAACAGAGCGATCTCTTCCGGGAAATAGAATTCGACGATATTCGTGCAAGCTTCCGGGCCGCGCGGAATCAGCGTACTGACGACCAGCACGTGCGGATACCATTCGATCATCACGTTTGGATAATAGATCATCCATATGGCGCCGTACTTGGGCATCGCGCCATCGTTATAGCGCATCACCTGCTCGTGCCATTTGCCGTAGTGCGGTGTGCCCGGCTTGGCCAGATTCTGGTTGACGCCCACCGTTTGCACGTTGAAGCGATCGCCGAACTGCCAGTTCAGATCATCGCAATCGACGAAGCCGCCGAGCCCGGGATGAAAGGGAATGACGTGATAATCCTCGAGATAAACCTCGACGAAGGTTTTCCAGTTGAAAGGGTATTCGTCGATCTCGACGCGGTCGAAGCGATAGCCGGTGAAATCGATTTCGCTCATCACCGCGACATCGGCGAGATCGCGCGCGACATCGCGCCCGCCTTCGAACAGCAGGCCATTCCAGCGCGCGAGCCGGGTCTTGCCCAGATCGAGGCACGGGTTGGCCGGAAAATGCGGCGCACCGAGCAGTTTGCCCTGCATATCGTAAGTCCAGCGGTGCAGCGGGCAGACGATGTTCCTGGCATTGCCGCGCCCCTTGCGCAAGATCGACTGGCGGTGGCGGCAAACGTTGCTGATCAGTTCGATGCCGTTGTCATTACGGACCAGCGTTTTCGCGTGTCCCATCCATTCCAGCGTGTGATAGTCGCCGATCTCGGGCGTCATCAACTCGTGGCCGACATAGCGCGGTCCGCGTGCAAACAGCAGGCGCGCCTCGGCCGCGGCAATCGTCCGATCGAAATACCATCCGACCGGCAATTGGGTTTGCGCCGCGGCCAGCGCTGCGCTATCGACAAAATGGGACATGCAGCCCTCCAGTCAAAAAAGGAAATCCGGCTTAACAGGACTGCTTAGGTGGGGGTTGAATCAGACCGGGCATTTTTCCGGAAATTCCCGCCCTGCGCAATAAGAAACTTCGATTAAGCAGCAGAACTTCGATCAAGCAGCGCGCGGCCGCGTCAGAATTCGCGGGCGTTCGCCGTTGACCGCAAAGCGGCGATTGCGCTAAGGTACGCCTTCTTAAAAGCGGCCTCCTCCCACACTGGCCCGGATGAGCAAATCCCCAAACAAAACCACGACCTTCGAGACGGCGCTGGCCGAGCTCGAAACAATAGTCGCGAGCATGGAGGCCGGGCAGTTGCCGCTCGAGCAGTCGCTGGCCGCCTATAAACGCGGCGCCGAGCTTTTGCAATATTGTCAGGGCGCGTTGCAGCAGGTGCAGCAGCAAGTGAAGATCCTCGAGGCCGACACCCTCAAAGACTTGTCGGGTGTCCATCATTCAGAATGATTTTCAGCGGTGGACGGCGGACAAACAGCAGCGCATCGAAACACTGCTCGATTCGATACTGCCGCCCGTCGAAATCGCGCCGCAGCGCCTGCACGGTGCGATGCGCTATGCCGTGCTGGGCCGCGGCAAGCGCATTCGTCCGCTGCTCGCCTTCGCCGCCGGCGAGCTTGCCCAGGCTGACGTCGAACGCGTCGCGATTGCCGCGGCGGTCACCGAGCTCGTCCACGCCTATTCGCTGGTACACGATGACTTGCCGTGCATGGACGATGATGTTTTGCGTCGAGGCAAGCCAACCTGTCACGTAGAATACGACGAGGCGACGGCACTTTTGTGCGGCGACGCGCTGCAAAGCCTTGCTTTCCAGCTGATTGCCGACTATCGGCTCGCGGATGAGCCTGCTGCGCAGCTCGAAATGGTCAAGCTGCTGGCGATCGCAACCGGCTCGCGCGGCATGGCCGGCGGCCAGGCCATCGATCTCGAGAGCATCGGCAAAAATCTGTCGTTGCTCGAAGTCGAGGCGATGCACATTCACAAAACTGGCGCGCTGATTCGCGCAGCCGTCTTGTTCGGCGCGCGCTGCGGTAACAGCCTTGACGATGAACAGTTCGGTCAGCTCGATCGCTATGCGCAGTGCATGGGCCTCGCGTTCCAGGTCGTCGACGATCTGCTCGATGCGGAATCGACGACTGCAACGTTGGGCAAAACCGCTGGAAAGGATGCCGGAAACAACAAGCCGACGTACGTGAGCTTGCTTGGGCTTTCAGCGACGCGCGATCTGGCTCTGAGCTTGCGCGGCGATGCGCTCGATGCGTTGGGCAGCTTTGGCGCACAAGCAACGAGGTTGCGCGAAATTGCCGACTACATTGTGTTGCGTAAATTTTAATTGCCGAGTACCAGAGTGTACGAACTGCTAGAAACAATCGACAGTCCCGCGCAGCTGCGAGCTCTTGGCCGCGACGAGCTGCAGCGGCTCGCCATTGAGTTGCGCGCGTTCCTCGTCGAGTCGGTCAGCCGCACCGGCGGCCATTTGTCGTCGAATCTCGGCACGGTCGAGCTGACGATCGCGCTGCATTACGTGTTCGACACACCGCACGATCGCCTGATCTGGGACGTCGGCCACCAGACCTACGCACACAAGATCCTGACCGGCCGGCGCAGCAGCATGGATCGATTGCGCATGCACGGCGGTATCGCCGGCTTTCCGCG
>JACMKV010000101.1 GCA_014379915.1 Burkholderiales bacterium | reverse complement strand
TGAATTTAAGCGCAGGCCTGTTTATCCTGCCGTTTTTTCTGTTCTCGGCGACGGCGGGCCAGCTTGCCGACAAGTACGAAAAATCTTTGTTGATCCGCTTCACGGTCGCGCTCGAAACCGGTGTGATGCTGACTGCGGCTGCCGGTTTTTATCTGCAGCAGGTGTGGTTGCTGATGGCGGCGCTGTTTTTCGGCGGTATGCAATCGGCGCTGTTCGGGCCGGTCAAGTATGCGATTCTGCCGCAGCATTTGAAGCCCGAAGAATTGGTCGGCGGCAATGGCTTGGTCGAGATGGGAACGTTCGTTGCGATCCTGCTTGGCACTATGCTGGGCGGCATTCTGATCGGCCTCCAGTCCACCGAAACAGCGCCCGGCGGAACGGCGCTGGTTTCACTCGTTACCGTAAGTATCGCGGTCCTAGGATTTCTGGTCAGCCGCGGCATCCCGTATTCACCGGCGCCGTCGCCGCAACTCGAAATCAATTGGAACCCGATCAGCGAGACGCTGCGGAATCTGCGCTTCACGCGCCGCAATCGCGTGGTGTTTCTGGCGATACTCGGCAGTTCGTGGTTCTGGTTTTACGGCGCGGTATTCGTATCGCAGTTTCCGAATCTCGGCAAGGCCGTGATCGGCGGCGATGAGAGCGTCGTGACACTGCTGCTGATGGTATTTTCTATCGGCATCGGCCTTGGATCGCTGCTATGTGAGCGACTTTCCGGGCGTAAACTCGAAATCGGTCTGGTGCCGTTCGGTTCTATCGGCTTGTCGCTGTTCGCAATCGACTTCTATTTCGCGAGCCGCGCGCTCGAACCTCACGAAGTGCTGGGCGCGATCGAATTCCTGCGCCAGACGCAACATTGGCGGCTGATTGCCGATCTCGTTCTGATCGGCATGTTCGGCGGCTTTTACATCGTGCCGCTGTACGCGCTGATCCAGCTGCGCAGCGATCCCGAGCATCGTTCGCGCATCATCGCCGGCAACAACATTCTGAACGCGCTGTTCATGGTGATCGCAGCCGCGCTCGCCATCGGGCTGCTCGGCGCTGGTTTGACGATCCCGCAGCTGCTGCTGGCGACCGGCATCCTGAATGCATTTGTCGCGCTGTACATCTACACGCTGGTACCGGAATTTTCGATGCGTTTTTTGATCTGGCTGCTCGTGCATTCGATTTACCGGCTGGAAAAACACGGCATCGAAAACATTCCCGAGAAAGGTCCTGCGCTGTTGGTATGCAATCACGTGAGTTTCGTCGATGCTCTGATCATCGCAGCGGCCGCGCAACGTCCGGTGCGCTTCGTGATCGATCATCGGATTTTCAACATTCCATTGCTGCATTTCGTATTTCGCACCGGGCGCGCCATCGAAATCGCATCGCGCCAGGAAAATCCCGAGCTGCTCGAACGCGCCTATGCCGAGATCGCAGCTGCGTTGACGGCCGGCGAACTGGTTTGCATTTTTCCGGAAGGCCGTATTACCGATACCGGCGAGCTTTATCCATTCAAGCACGGCGTCCAGCGCATCATCGAGCGCACGCCGGTGCCAGTGATCCCGCTTGCGCTGCGCGGCCTGTGGGGCAGCTCGTTCAGCCGCAGGCACGGGAACGTCGTATTGCGGCTATGGCCGCGCAAACTCTTCGCCCGGATCGTGCTGGCGGCTGCCAGCCCGGTGCCTGCGGCCTTGGTCAAGCCTGAAACTCTGCAGGAAACCGTGTTGCAATTGCGCGGTGAGTGGAGATGAGTTGCGCGATTTACGGCGGTGAAGAACGAAAGGGGAGGCGCTCTTCGAGTACGCGCGGCGCTTCCGGCAAACCGCTGATGAACATCTGATTAAGGGGCCGTTCGCCTTGAGCTTGTCGAAGGGCAATCGCACAACTCATTAATTGAGTGAGGTCCTCCATTCATGGTTTGCTTCGACGCACTCAGCGCAGGCTAGCTCACCACGAACGGAAGTCTAAATCAGAGCTTCTTAATACTTGAGCCCGCTGATTAGCTGCTCGGAAACCCAGCCCTTTAGCAGGCCCGCGGCGTGCTGCGCCGCTTGCAGTTCGTCGATCCACTCGCACAGCCCGCTGCAGACTTCAGCGAAGTTCGCCCCGCTTCGGATTGCGTCGAGCGCCCAGGCTTCGTCGACCGGAAGCGAGCGGAAGTAGCTATCGAGATCGCGCCGCCAGATCATCCAGGCAATCGGGAATTCGTTTTGTTGTGGAGCTTGCGCCTCTTCCTCGTTTCCGATTGCCTTCCAGAATGCCGGAACGTTCCAGCGCAGGTCGAGGCGCTGCAGTGATGGGTGACAGGCGAACGTCATATCCGCCCAGGCATCGCCCGGCACGGCAGCGATGTCTTCGATGCGAAGCACCGGCGCATTGTCGGCGTCGAACGCCAACGTGAGCGCCCACTCGAACGCTGCCATCTCGCCGAATGCCGGGTAATTGGAATAAGGCGGGGTAGTTTTCAAGAACTCAGGTAGCTGCGCGCCGAACCAGCGCATGTTATAGACCTTGGACGGATACGCGTCGACGTAGGCAAGCGCCAGTTTTTCGAACGTATCGTCGCCGACCAGTGTATGCAGCGTGATGTAATCGGTATCGAGCGCTTCGATCAGGCGCAGGCGGTAGGCTTCGGAATAGATGCCGAGGCGGCTTTTCGCGCTGGCTTTTGTCGTGCCGACAACCTCGGCTTCGATACCGGCGTGGTCTAGCGTGCTGGCGGCCAGGACGTAATTCTGGAAATCCTGCTGCAAACGCGCGAGATCTTTCGAGGTAGGCGTTCTTGCCTCGCGGGGTTTGGTCGCGTCGATCAAAGCCTGGAAGGAAAGCGCAAAACTACGTAGTGCAGATTTCTAGGCGGCGAGTTCGGTCTCGACACTAGCGGCGATGCGCCGCGCGTGATCGAGCTCGGCAAGCAATTCTTCGAGCGGCGGAATGTTGTCATCGCGCTCGATGATCGTCGATACATCGCCGAAGCGGCGCACGGCATGCGCGTACAGCTGCCATACCGGATCGATGACCGGTTCGTCGTGCGTATCGATGATGTAATCGTCGCAATGACGATGGCCGGCAAGGTGAAACTGCTGCACGCGTTCGGTCGGAATGCCTTCCAGATAAAGGTGCGGATCGAAGCCGTGATTGAAGCTGCTGACGTAGATGTTGTTGATGTCGAGCAGAATCAGGCAATCGGCGCGCTCGGCGATTTCGCGCAGGAAATCCCATTCGGCCATCGCCGATTGCTTGTAGGTGACGTAGCTCGAGACGTTTTCGAGTGCGATGCGCCGGCCCAGATATTCCTGCACCTGGTTGACGTGCGAGACAACGTGGGCAACCGCTTCTTCGGTATAGGGAAGCGGCATCAGGTCGTGCAGATTATTGCCGGCCACGCCGGTCCAGCAGAGATGATCGGAAATCCACTGCGGCTCGACGCGCTTGGCCAGCGTTTTCAGCTGCTTCAGATAGTCGATATTGACCTCATCGCTGCTGCCGATCGATAGCGAGACGCCGTGCATGACTACAGGATAATCGGCGCGAATGCGGTCGAGGTAATGCAGCGGCTTGCCGCCGGCGCAGAAATAATTTTCCGACAGGATTTCGAACCAGTCGACCGCGGGACGGGTTTCGAGAATGGTGTCGTAATGCGGCGTGCGCAAACCGAGCCCGAAACCCAGATAGCGGTGACAGGGAGAACCGGGCTTGCGGAACGAGACGGGTGATGTCGGCGTAGCGGTCATATGGCGTAAATCAGAAGCCTGGTGTAGATCAAAGCCGGAGTTGCAAATCACAAGCCGGGCGCCCGGCCAGAGCGAGGCGTCCGGTTTGCCGGCTGGAAGCTTAGCTTTTGTTGGCTTTTTCCTGAGCGGCTTTGCAATCGGCTTCGCTCATTTCGGCCGCGCCTTTACCCTTGCACGCATTCTGGCCTCTGCATGCGCTGGTAGCGGTTTTGCAGGCGCCCTTGCCTTTGCAGGCACTGACGCCTTCACACAGCGTTTTGCCCTTTTCGGCGGCGACTGCGTTGCCAACGCCTACAGTCATGAACATACCCGCAGCAGCGGCGGCGATAGCGACACCAGTCAGTTTTTTAACAGCGTTCATATTTCCTTTCTCCTCAATAAACGAAAATGCCCGGTTTTGGTGGCTTGGATGCCATGCGGTCCGTAGCGCCCCGCATTACTAATACCGTTTAACGCGATAAGACTATCCGGGTTTACCTGTAAGTCGTGGTCCGGGGACGTAGCCTTACAGATTTCGGCGTTACAGAATTCCTGCTCGATATTTGGAGTCAATCCAGAAGTCAAGCGAAAGCCGCTCGACTCCAACCTATACGACTTTCGTGCTGTAGTGGATGCCCGGAGAGAACCGGACGCGAGAATGCCGCACCCTACCACCATATCTCCCAACGGAGCGAAGCGCGAGCCGAGCTTGGATAAGGCGAGGGCTTGAGATGAGGCTTGAGATGCGCCGGTCTTCTCCCAATATGGGTATAATCGCGGACTTTCCGACGTTGACGCACTTACTTCTGTCCACACTATATGCCTATTTACGAATACCGCTGTAAGTCATGTGGATTCCAAAAGGAATTCCTGCAAAAGATGGGCGCGCCGGCGCTGATTGCTT
>JACMKV010000100.1 GCA_014379915.1 Burkholderiales bacterium | reverse complement strand
TTTTTGTCGATATTCCCCAGCTCGATGTCCTCACGCGGCCGGTATCGTATTAGCGACGACAGCGAAATGCGATTCAATGCCGCTGACCGCCGCATGTTGTTCCGCTACCTGGCCGGCGGCGGTCTGGCCGCGGCGGTGCATTTTTCGATTCTGTCGCTCTGGTCGAACGGGCAGACATCGGCGCGACGCTCGCGAGTGCAACAGGCTTCTGCGCAGCGGTCGCGGTCAATTACACCCTGCAGTACTACTGGACTTTTGCTTCGACCGGCTCGCGCCGGGTGATTTTTCAGCGTTATCTGATCGCCTGCGGCGCGGTGTCATCGCCCGGCAATGCCAGGCGATGCTCCATTTCCGCATCCATCTGCTGGCGCAACTCGCCTAGGCGTTGCGCATAGTCCTGGAGAGCCCGATCGACGGCGGTAGACGGCCGCCAGGGAGGCACGGGCGAGGGGCGGTTTTCCGCGTCCAGCGCGACAAACACGATGACGCAGTGGCAGGTCCGCCGCCGCTCAACGCGTTTCGGATCGCTCGCGTAAACGTCGACTGCAATATCGAGGCTGGCGCGCCCGGTGCGGATAACCAGGGCGCGCAGCTCGACCAGGTCGCCGACCCTGATCGGCGACAGAAACTGCAAGCCGCCCAGATACACGGTTACGCAGTAAGCTCCGCTCCAGCCAACCGCGCAGCTATAGCCGGCCTGGTCGATCCACTTCATGACGGCGCCGCCGTGAACCTTGCCGCCGAAATTGACGTCACCGGGTTCTGCCAGAAAGCGCAGCGTTATCGCGCGTTGGCGTTCGCGCGACTCTTGCTCCTCGTGCTTTCCTTGCTGCTGCATGGTTCTCCTCTCGATCCTGATTGATCCAACAGAGCAAGCCAGGGTAGCAAGCTTGCTACTTTGATTTTACGAACTAACAAGTAGTTTATTCCCGTTCGACAGCGCTGCTCGTTCGTCCCAGGAGATGATCAACCGTTAAATTTTCGAAGCCTCTACTTCGGACACGAATTGACATCCGGAAGCCGGAACGCTTCCCGTAGCCTTCGATTTGTACCGATTGTCTTCCAGCGTTCCCTTGAATTCGCCAGTCCACGCCTGGCCCCACTTATTGACGCCCTTCAACGTGCCGGAGGTTTCGCTGCCGGTGATCTGGCCGTCGATCTCGAAATTGCCGTTCGCATTGCTCGCTTTGCCTTTGTACGAGTTGCCGTTCAGATCCTGAATCGTGGCTTCCCAGGTACTCTTGGAAATGCCGTCATAAGTCGAATTCGAACAAGCTGTCAGCGTCAGCTTTTCGCTGCCTTTGAAGGTACCGATGATGTCGTCCTGAGCGGCGAAGGCGGTTGCGGCGACGAGCAGTGCGGCGACGAGGCAGGTTCCAATTCGGATCATCTCATTCTCCCGTGGTTTGATATTGAACGCCCAGCGACTCCCCGGCGTTTGTCGGCGCCCTTCGATGTACATGCTTCAGTGCAATCTTAGGCGTCGTCTAGTATCCAAGTCCAGATTTCCCGCGCAATCCTGACCACGCCCCGAATTAGCGGTCGCATACAAGCTCCCAGCGAAGAGTAGTCAATCAGCCAAGCGCTCGTGCTGCTGCGCGAAATCACCGCTAACCGAACCCGATAGTTTTGGCGATTGGAGGCGCGGCGCGGATAATGACAGGCGCTATCTTCCTCATCTTACCAATGCGCACCACTCATACCGGCAAACCACCGAAAAATCGTAACGACTGGAAAACCATCGGCACTTTGTTGCCGTATGTCTGGGAGTTCAAGGGCCGCGTAGTCGTCGCGCTGGTGTTGCTCGTGCTCGCGAAACTCGCGAATGTTACGGTACCGCTAGCACTCAAGGAAATCGTCGATTCCCTGAGTCCAACCGAGCAGGTGTTGGCGCTTCCGGTCGCCCTGTTGCTAGGCTACGGCGCGTTGCGCTTTGGCGCGACGCTGTTCGGTGAATTGCGCGATGCGGTTTTCGCAAAGGTCACGCAACGCGCCATCCGCCGCGTCGCGCTGCGCGTGTTCAATCATCTACATGCGCTCAGCCTGCGCTTTCATCTGGAGCGGCAGACGGGCGGCGTATCACGCGACATCGAACGCGGCAGCCGCGGCATTTCGTTTCTGCTGCAATTCATGCTGTTCAACATTCTGCCGACGCTGGTCGAGATCATTCTCGTCGCGGTGATTCTGCTCGTGCAGTACGACATCTGGTTTGCTGTTGTAACTTTCGTCACGCTGATTCTGTATATCGCCTTCACGCTGTTCGTGACGGAATGGCGCATGGTGTTCCGGCGCACGATGAACGATTCGGATTCGCAGGCCAACACGCGCGCCATCGACAGCCTGCTCAATTACGAGACCGTCAAGTATTTCGGCAACGAACAATGGGAGGCGCGGCGCTATGACGAAGGCATGGCGACGTGGGAGAACGCGGCGGTGCGCAATCAGACGTCACTTGCCGGGCTTAACGCCGGGCAAGCAGCCATTATTGCCGTCGGCATGACGCTGCTGATGGTTCTCGCTGCCACTGGCGTCGTTAACGGCACGATGACGATCGGCGATCTGGTGCTGGTCAACGCGTTCATGCTGCAGCTTTATATGCCGCTCAACTTTCTTGGCTTCGTTTATCGTGAAATCCGCCATTCCCTGGCCGATATGGAGAAAATGTTTGGACTGCTCGAAGAGAACACCGAAATTAAGGACCAGCCTGGCGTGCCCGATCTGAAGCTCGGCAGCGCGACGGTCCGCTTCGAAAACGTCAACTTCAGTTATGAAGCGAAGCGCCAGATACTGTTTGACGTCAGCTTCGAAATTGCAGCCGGCCACACCATCGCCGTGGTCGGTCACAGCGGCTCTGGCAAGTCGACATTGGCGCGTCTGCTGTTCCGGTTTTATGACGTGAATAGCGGTGCAATCAGGGTTAACGGGCAGGATACTCGCGAGGTCCGGCAAACGAGCTTGCGCGCGGCGATCGGCATCGTGCCGCAGGATACGGTGCTGTTCAACGATACGATTTTCTACAACATTGCCTACGGCCGGCCGAGCGCGTCGCGTAAAGAAGTCATCGAGGCGGCGCAATCGGCGCATATTCACGATTTTATCGTGACGCTACCCGACGGTTACGAATCGAGGGTCGGCGAGCGCGGTCTCAAACTTTCGGGCGGAGAAAAACAACGTGTTGCCATTGCCCGCGCGATCCTCAAGAGTCCGCGCATCCTGATTTTCGACGAGGCGACCTCAGCGCTCGATTCGAAATCGGAAAAAGCGATTCAGGCCGAATTGAAGCGCATCGCCGAAAAGCGGACCACGATGGTCATCGCCCACCGCTTGTCGACAATCATCGATGCCAACCAGATTCTCGTAATGGAGCAAGGCCGCATCGTGGAACGCGGCACGCATCGCGAATTGCTTGCCCGGAAAGGTGTTTATTCGGTGATGTGGGAGCTGCAGCAACAGGAAGAGGCACTAAGAGCCGCTGACGACTCGCTGCCAAGTATTGCCGAAGCCTTGTCCTTGCGCTGAATCCGTGCGCTGACGACACCTTTGGATACCGCTCATGCGGCCGTTTGGCCCGGGCGTCGCCTCAGTGCAAACCTGCATTAGAAAGCTTCCCTTAGTCACTGATTTTTGATATTTTACCTCCTTGTCAGATGTGCGCTGCAACGCTGCTCAAGGAGAGCATCTGTGGGGAAAATCAAGCTTTTTATCGGAGCGTTGCTGCTCATCGGTGCGGCATCGGCAGCTTTTGCGCAAAAGGCCGAGCTCGCGCTTGCGCTGCCAAGCGAACGAATCAAGCAGGAAAAGACGAGAGACAAGACGATTGATAGCGCGCTCGCGGATGCTGTCGAGAGCCAATTCGAAGTCGATTTCGAGCAGCTGATCAAGTCGCCGCGCCTCAGCCTTCGTTCATCCGCGGCCCTGGTTGTGAACCTCAACGACAATCGAGCGATTTACGCAAAAAACACCGACACGGTACTGCCGATTGCCTCGATCACCAAACTGATGACCGCGATGGTCGTGATCGATGCCGGTTTGCCGCTCGATCAGAAGATCACGGTTACGCAGGCTGAGGTCGATACCTTACGTCATTCCGGGTCGAGACTTCGTGTCGGCACGACGCTGTCGCGTCGCGATATGCTGCGCCTTGCGTTAATGGCATCCGAGAATCGCGCCGCGGCCGCGCTCGCGCGTACCGGCCCGGGCGGCACGCGGGGCTTCGTCGCGGCGATGAACCGCAAAGCCGTCGAACTCGGCATGACCAAGTCCCGCTTCGTCGATGCCACCGGCCTCAGCGAAGAGAACGTTTCGACCGCCCACGACCTTGCCAGGATGGTCAAGGCCAGCGAGCGCTATGAACTGATAGCCGATTTCAGCACGCAGGGGAGCCATCAGCAGACGTTTGCGGGCAGCAAACGCCGCCTTAGCTTTCGCAACACCAATATCCTGGTCAATAATACGCGCTGGGACATCGACGTCTCAAAAACCGGCTACATCAGCGAATCGGGCCGCTGTCTGGTAATGAAGGCGACCATCGAAAAGCGCCCAGTGATCATCGTGCTGCTGGATTCGAACGGAAAATTCGCGCGCTTTGGCGATGCGAATCGGATCAAGAAGTGGATGGAGGCAACGCCAGCGCGTAACGTGCGCGTCAGCGGGCTTCATTAGTCGCTGGCTCTCGGATTCGCGGGATTGCGCTCGCGACGAACGAGCGCAATGCAAAGCTAGCGCAGCGAGTTCGCCGCAGCCTCCACTGATTGGCCGGCCTGGCTGCGCACATCCGCGGCGCGGCGGGCAGGCCGAAAACCGATAGCGTAGGAAATCTGATCCGCCGTTTGTTTGACCTCCGCCGCCCACGCCTTATCGAGCCGGTCCGACGGCGCTGATAACGACAGGCCGGCAACGAGCTTGCCTTCCTCGTCGTGAATCCCGGCGCCAATACAGGAAACCCCTTTCTCGGCTCCTCGTTATCGAACGCATAACCCTGTCGCTTCACACGCTCGAGTTCGCGCGCCAGGCTGGTCAAGGTGCGCAACGTATTTTCCGTGAAAGCGGGCAATCCGATGCGCTTCGCCGTAGTCGGCCCAGCCACGCGAGCCTTCTTCGGCCAAATAGACTTTGCCGACCGCGGTGATATGCAATGGCGCGCGCGCACCGACGATCTGCACGACCTGCATCATCGAGCGATTCGATGAACTGCGTTCGACGCAAATCATTTCATCGCCCTGGCGAACGCTCAGGTTTATCGTCTCCTGCAGTTTCTGATGCAGAAGATCCATGTAAGGCAGCGCTTCCTGCCGAATATCAAGTCTTGATTTCACCAGATTGCCCAGTTCAAGCAAGCGGATTCCCAGCCGATAGGCGCCTGGTTCGATGCGGTCGATCAAACGGCTGTCGGCGCACGCGCCCAATTTTCTGATCGCCGAAACCGGCTCGACCTTGATCGTCACCAACGAAGGCAACTGTCGGCTGACGACGACCTACCCGCGGGTTCATGCGCAATTTCGGGCATCGAAAAAGTCGTCGCAACACTCGAAGACGCTGGTCCGGCTGTTGCCGCGTTCGGCAACCGGGCACTCGATCACCAACTATGTGACGATCAATACCGGCACGAGGCGCGATGGCGATCTAGACGGGCCCGCGCATTTTCACATCATCCTGGTCGACGCCGGCCGCGCTAATCTGTTCGGCAGCGAGTTGCAAAGCATGCTGCGCTGTATACGCTGCGCCTGCATGAATAACTGCCCGGTTTATCAGAACGTCGGCGGCCACGCTTACGGCTGGGTCTATCCGGGGAAGCTGCTGCACTGGTTGCCGTTCGGCGCCGGATGGGCGAAGGATCGCGATATGCCAGCGCCAACCGGGCGGACGTTCCGCGAGTTGTACCGCGAAAGAATGGGATCCGGAAATAAAAAATTAGAAAGAACAACAGCTCGGAAGCGAGCTGGATTAGGGCTAAAGATTTCCTACCGTAAGTTGAGTTTAACGAAAAGTGAGATTCGATGTCACGTTCCGATTTAAAGCAACTGCGCCTTCTGCGAAATCCGGGAATGCCGACGCGCAAAACCGGCTAGGCGATCTACAGGCCGGCGCTCCGTCGCGGCTTATTTGACCGCGAACGGTCTGCCGAAGGTAGTCGTGGCGTGGCCTGAGTTTTCGCGGCTCGATTGGCGAGCAGCGGAAATCGATTTTGCATCGCGCCCGGCCGCTGCAACGGATCTGGTCGACATTACCGGTGCATGCTGCGCCATTGCCGAAACCGGCACGCTGCTGTTGTTGTCGGGCAGCGAAACGCCGGCCACGACCAGTATGTGCCGGAAACCCAGCTACTGCCGCGCGCCGTTCACTTCGTATCGGGTCCATCGGGCACCGCCGACATCGAGCAGACCATCGTGCTCGGCGCGCATGGACCGTATCGCATGTACAGCATTCTGGTCAGCGCGAACTACAGCGGGCAGGTCGGATAGCGTCGTCGTTCCGCTTCGCGCGAGGATTATTGAGAATTCCGTAGTGGACGACATTAGGGGTTGTCATCCTGAGCGAAGCGAAGGATCTGCTTTTTCTGTTTACGTCACGGCGTAAAGCAGATTCTTCGTCACTGCGCTACTCGGAATGACTAGGAAATGAGTGCGGCATGATTTTATGGAGATCTCAATGAGTGCGCTGTGGCGTCACAACTCGGGTAACTTGCTACGCGGGTCGTGATGCAATACCGAGCGCCTTTTTGACGCCTGTCGCCAGCGTTTCACGTGCCGGCTGTCGAGCACTCCAGCCGATATGTCCATCGGGGCGTCCCAGCGCGATCAATGCGTGGCGCGCGCGCCAATCTGTCCATAGCCGAGTGCTGACGCAGCTATACGACTCCTCATGCAGCACATGTTCGCAATCGGGCGCGACGTTGCGAAAGATGCGGACGACCAGGAGGTGCGGCACGTCGGCCAGCAACAAGCGAAGTTCGCTGGTATCGCAGCCGGGAAGCTGTCCATCATCGAAGCAAACGAGCACCGCATCACGGTTGCACAAGTCTGACCGCCACAGAGTGTTGCCGCGCGCATCCCGTAATTCCCCGTCTGGAGCGCGGGCGCCGAGCAGCGGCCGGTGGCCGGAAATCAGCGACGAACTTCGGTAGCGCGCATC
>JACMKV010000099.1 GCA_014379915.1 Burkholderiales bacterium | reverse complement strand
TGCCGCTCGGGGGGCTAATTCCGATGTGGCTGATGCAACTTGGCGAAATCGTGTTCGGCGGCGTCGGCGCGGGGCTGTACGGCATGTTGATGTTCGCGATCCTTGCCGTATTCATCGCCGGCCTGATGATCGGCCGCACGCCCGAATACCTCGGCAAGAAAATCGAAGCGTATGAAATGAAAATGACCTCGATCGCGGTTCTGATGACGCCGCTGCTGGTTTTGACCGGCACCGCGATTGCCGTGCTCGTGACACAAGGAACCTCAAGCATCTCGAACCCCGGCGCGCACGGTTTCTCGCAAGTGCTATATGCGCTCTCGTCGGCGGCAAACAACAACGGCAGCGCGTTCGCCGGGTTGTCGGCCAACACGCCGTTCTACAACACGCTGCTCGGCATCGCCATGTGGTTCGGGCGCTTCGCCGTCATCGTTCCAGTGCTGGCAATCGCGGGCAGCCTCGCCGCCAAGAAGCGCATCGCGGTCACCGCCGGAACGATGCCGACGCACGGGCCGCTGTTCGTCGTGCTGCTGATCGGAACCGTGCTCATCGTCGGCGCGCTGACTTACATTCCGGCGCTCGCACTCGGTCCGATCGTCGAGCATCTGCAATTATTTTCAACCGGAGCGCAGCAATGACGCGGCAAACCCTGGCCTTGTTCGACGCCGCGCTGATGCGGCCCGCGATATTCGATGCTTTCAAGAAGCTGACGCCGCGCGCGCAGATGCGCAATCCCGTCATGTTCGTCGTCTATGTCGGCAGCATACTGACTACGCTGCTGTTCATACAGGCGCTGACCGGACAGGGAGAAGCGCCGGCGGGCTTTATTCTCGCCATCACCCTGTGGCTGTGGTTTACGCTGCTGTTCGCCAACTTCGCCGAAGCACTCGCCGAAGGCCGCAGCAAGGCGCAGGCCGCATCGCTGCGCGGCCTTAAGCAGAAAACCTGGGCAAAAAAATTATCCGAAGCGCGCAAGGGCGCATCTTTCGTTCCGACTCAGGCTGACGATTTGCGCAAAGGCGATGTCGTTCTGATCGAAGCCGGCGACATGGTGCCGCTCGACGGCGTTGTGATCGAAGGCGTCGCTTCGGTCGATGAATCCGCGATCACCGGCGAATCGGCCCCGGTCATTCGCGAAGCCGGCGGCGATTTCTCGGCCGTGACCGGCGGCACGCGCGTTTTGTCGGATTGGCTGATCGTGCGCATCGCGGTCAATCCGGGTGAAGCGTTTCTCGACCGCATGATCGCGATGGTCGAATCGGCCAAGCGCCGCAAGACGCCGAACGAAATCGCGCTGACGATACTGCTGGTCGCGCTGACCATCGTATTCCTGCTCGCGACCGCGACCTTGCTGCCGTTTTCGATTTTCAGCGTCAACGTCGCGCAGGCCGGCGCGCCGATCGCGATTACCGTGCTGGTTGCGCTGCTCGTGTGCCTGATCCCGACTACCATCGGCGGGCTGTTGTCGGCGATCGGCGTGGCCGGCATGGGGCGCATGCTGCAGGCCAACGTCATCGCGACTTCGGGCCGCGCGGTCGAAGCCGCCGGCGATATCGACGTGCTGCTGCTCGACAAGACCGGGACCATCACGCTTGGCAATCGTCAGGCTGCCGAGTTTGTTCCGGCCGAAGGTGTGGCCGAGCGAGATCTTGCTGACGCCGCACAGCTCGCGTCGCTCGCCGACGAAACACCCGAAGGGCGCAGCATCGTGGTGCTCGCCAAGAACAAATTCAATCTGCGCGAACGCGATATTCACGCGCTCGGCGCGAGCTTCGTGCCGTTTACCGCGCAGACGCGCATGAGCGGCGTCGATCTCAGCGACCAGGGGCGCGTGCGCGAAATTCGCAAAGGCGCCGCCGATGCGATCCGCGCCTATGTCGAAGGCAAGGGTAAAAACTACCCGCCTAAAATAGCGCAAGCGGTCGATGAAATCGCGCGCCGCGGCTCGACGCCGCTGGTCGTAGCCGAAGGCGGACGCGTGCTCGGCATCGTCGAATTGAAAGACATCGTCAAGGGCGGCATCAAGGAGCGCTTCGGTGAGCTGCGGCGCATGGGGATCAAGACCGTGATGATCACCGGCGACAATCGGCTGACGGCAGCGGCCATCGCGGCTGAAGCCGGTGTCGATGATTTTCTCGCTGAGGCGACGCCGGAGGCCAAGCTCAAGCTGATCCGCCAATATCAAAGCGAAGGACGGCTTGTCGCAATGACCGGCGACGGCACCAACGACGCGCCTGCCCTCGCCCAAGCCGATGTCGCGGTCGCGATGAACAGCGGCACGCAGGCCGCGAAGGAAGCCGGCAACATGGTCGACCTCGATTCGAACCCGACCAAGCTGATCGAAGTCGTCGAAGTCGGCAAACAACTCCTGATGACGCGCGGTTCGCTGACGACGTTCTCGATCGCCAACGATGTCGCGAAATATTTCGCGATTATCCCGGCCGCATTCGCCACGACCTACCCGCAGCTCGGCGCGCTCGACGTCATGCAGCTCGCGAGCCCGTCGTCGGCGATCCTGTCGGCGGTGATTTTCAACGCGCTGATCATCGTCGCGCTGATTCCGCTCGCGCTGAAAGGCGTCAAATACCGCGCGCTCGGCGCCGCGCCGCTGTTGCGGCGCAATCTCCTGATCTACGGTTTGGGCGGCTTGATCGTGCCGTTTATCGGGATCAAGCTGATCGATCTGTCGTTACAGGTGACTGGGCTTGCATAGCAGTTCGAGAATCGCCCGGTTTCCCTTTGAAAAACTGATTGACCTCCCCCTTTGAAAAAGGGGGTCTCGAAGTCAAAGAGGAGAGAACCAAATGAAACACCTTCGTCCGGCATTAGTATTGTTCTTCTTCCTTTCCCTGATCACGGGCCTCGCCTATCCATTTTTGATGAAAGGGATCGGCCAACTCGTATTTCCCGATAAGGCGAACGGCAGCCTGATCGTGCGCGACGGCAAGGTTGTTGGCTCGGAGTTGATCGGTCAGGCATTTTCCGATCCCAAATATTTTTGGGGA
>JACMKV010000098.1 GCA_014379915.1 Burkholderiales bacterium | reverse complement strand
CGGTCGCTGTGCGCGCCTTCGGGGTCGCATCCACGCCTGCCGGCGTGGAATCCTGCTCCTCCCGCAGGCAGCGCGCTGCGCTCGCTACGTTTTTCAACAGCCTGTTAAAGTTCCACGAATCATATAAGGCTCGAGATGGAATTTTTCAGAATCAAGCGCGACATCCCGTTCATGAGCTGGGGGAAGTACACGACGACGATCTCGCTCGTGACCTTCCTGCTGTCGATTTTCTTTCTCGCGACCAAAGGTCTCAACTTCGGCGTCGACTTTACCGGCGGCACCTTGATGGAGGTCCATTACAGCGAGGCGCCGGAGTTGGACAAGGTGCGCGCGTCGCTCGAGGGCCTGGACTTGACCGAAGCGAGCGTGCAGAACTTCGGCACCTCGCGCGACGTACTGATCCGCTTGCCGCTGAAGGCCGATACCAACAGCGCACAGTTGAGCGGCCAGGTGCTCCAGGCATTGCAGCAGGATGACAATACGGTCGAGGTACGGCGCGTCGAGTTCGTCGGCCCCCAGGTCGGTCAGGAGCTGATCAGCGACGGCGCACTCGCTCTTCTGCTGGTTTCGCTCGGTATCGTCGCTTATCTGGCGGTTCGATTCGAATGGCGTTTCGCGGTTGCCGCGCTGATCGCGAACCTTCACGACGTGATCATCATCCTCGGATTTTTCGCGTTTTTTCAGTGGGAGTTCTCGCTGCCGGTGCTCGCCGCGGTGCTCGCGATTCTTGGTTATTCGGTCAATGAATCGGTCGTCGTGTTCGATCGCGTGCGCGAGAACTTCCGCAAAATGCGCAAGGCTTCGGTACCCGAGATCATCGATAACGCGATCACGCGGACCATGTCGCGCACGATTATCACGCACGGATCGACCCAGCTTGCCGTGCTGTCGATGCTGTTGTTCGGCGGCCAGGCGCTGCATTATTTCGCCGTGGCGTTGACCATAGGCATCCTGTTTGGTATCTATTCGTCGGTGCTGGTCGCAAGCCCGATCGTGCTGTGGCTCGGAGTTTCCCGCGACGATTTCGTCAAGGTCGACAAGAAAGAAGCGCCTGCTGCGCCGTGAGATCACCAACCACACGTCGGCCGATCTGATGGAGTTCCTCACCCATCTTTTTGATCTCCTGCTGCATTTCGATGACCACCTGGTCTGGGTCGTGCAGAACTACGGCGGCTGGATCTATGCGCTCCTGTTTCTAATCGTTTTTTGCGAGACCGGCCTGGTCGTTACACCGTTTCTGCCCGGAGATTCGCTGCTGTTTGTCGCCGGAACCCTGGCGGCGGGCGGCAATATGGACGTCAACCTGCTGGTCATGTTGCTGATCGTCGCGGCAATTGCCGGAGATAGCGTGAATTATGCGGTCGGCGCGTATCTGGGGCCGAAGGTTTTTCAGAACAAGAACGCGCGCTGGCTGAAGATCGAATACCTGCAAAAAACCCAGCGCTTTTACGAGCGCCACGGCGGCAAGACCATCATCATTGCGCGCTTCGTGCCCATCATCCGCACGTTTGCCCCCTTCGTCGCCGGCATTGGGGACATGGCGTATCGGCGCTTCCTCGCGTTCAACGTGATTGGCGCCATTCTGTGGGTCGCTGCGCTGACCTACCTCGGCTACTTGTTCGGCAATCTGCCCATCGTGCAGCAGAATTTCGGTGTAGTGGTGATCGGCATCATCGTGCTATCCATCATGCCCGGCTTGTTCGAATACCTTAAAGCCAGGCGCAGCAAGGCGGCCGCGTAGTAGGGCGGCGTAGTAGGGCGGCGTAGCAGAGAATAGCTACAAAGGACCGGCCGGCCCCGTCGGCTTATATTCGCCGCGCCAGGGTGGCGGCGAGCCCGGTGTAGGTCGCTGGCTGCAATTCGAGCAATCGGCGTTTTTCTTCGGCCGGAATCGCGAGTTGATCGATAAAGTCGTGCAGCACTTCCTTCGTAAGCCCCGTTTTGGCGCGCGTCAATTGCTTTAGCTGCTCGTAGGGGTTGGCAATGCCATAGCGGCGCATCATTGTCTGGATCGCCTCGGCCAGCACTTCCCAATTGCGGTTCAAGTCGTCCTGCATTCTTGCTTCGTTGGCCTCCAGCTTGTTCAAACCTTTGTGGCACGAGTCGTAAGCCAACAGCGAATGTCCAAGCGCGACGCCCAGATTGCGCAGCACGGTAGAGTCGGTCAGGTCGCGCTGGAAGCGCGATATCGGCAGCTTGTCGCTCAAGTGGCGCAGCAACGCGTTGGCAATGCCGAGATTGCCTTCCGAGTTTTCAAAATCGATCGGGTTGATCTTGTGCGGCATGGTCGAAGAGCCGACTTCATCGCCAATCACTTTCTGGCTGAAGTAGCCGAGCGACATATAGCCCCACACGTCGCGATTCAGATCGATCAAAATCGTGTTGACTGCAGCATAGGCATCGAGCAGTTCGGCAATGCTGTCGTGCGGCTCGATCTGCGTGGTGTAAGGGTTGAATTCGAGGCCGAGCTTTTCAACGAACGCGGTGGCGAACGCTTCCCAGTCGAAATTAGGGTAGGCGGCTAAATGCGCATTGTAATTGCCGACTGCGCCATTGATCTTGCCGAGCAGCGCTACGCGCGACAAACGCTGTATCTGCCGTTGCAGCCGTTGCGCGACGTTGGCCATCTCCTTGCCCAGCGTGGTCGGTGTCGCCGGTTGCCCGTGCGTGCGCGCGAGCAGCGGCTGGTCGGCCAGGGCGTGCGCCATCGCCCGCAACTTCTCAAAGATCCTGACCAGCGACGGAAGCATGATCTGCTCGCGTGAATCGCGCAGCATCAGCGCGTGGCACAGGTTGTTGATATCCTCGGAGGTGCAGGCGAAGTGGAAGAATTCGGCGTTGCCGGCGACTTCCGGATTGCCTGACAGCCGTTCCTTGAGCCAATATTCGACGGCCTTGACATCGTGATTGGTGCGCGCTTCGATGGCTTTTACGGCTTCGGCGTCTGAGCCCAGAAAAGTCAGCGCGAGCTTGCGCAGCTGTTCGCAGGTCGCGTCGCTGAAGCGCGGAAGTTCGAGGAAGGCCGGCTCCAGACTCAATGCGATCAGCCATTCGATTTCGATAAAAACCCGATAGCGGATCAGCGCAAATTCGCTGAAATGCAGACGAAGCGGCGCGACCTTGGCATGGTAGCGTCCATCGAGCGGGGATAGGGCGGTAAGGGAGGAAAGTCGCATCGCAGGGTTATGATTTTAGCATGAGGGCGGTCGCTGGCCGAAGGCCGCCGCCGGAGACCACGTGTTATAATGCAGACCGATTCGGTTTCCAAATGCAGGCCGATTCGGCTCTCCAAACTTTCCAGTTCCCGTTCAAAAAACAGCCATGAAACTGCTCGGTTCCCTGACGAGTCCCTACGTGCGCAAAGTGCGCGTCGTGATGGCGGAAAAGCGTATCGATTGCGAACTCGAGATCGCTAATCCGTGGGAAAAGTCGACGCATGTCCCAGATCATAATCCGCTCGGCAAGGTGCCGGTATTGTTGATGGACGACGGCACGGCGTTGTTCGATTCCCGCGTGATCGTCGAATATCTCGATACGATCACGCCGGTCGCCCGCCTGATCCCCGAGCCGAACCGGCAGCGCATCGTAGTCAAACGCTGGGAAGCGCTGGCCGACGGCATCTGCGATGCGGCCGCTACAATTTTCCTGGAAAGGAAGCGTTCTGAATCGCAGCAGAGCGCCAGTTGGATCGATCGGCAGTACAAGAAAATCGGGACAGGCTTGCGTTGCGCTGCGCGCGATCTGGGCGAGAAGAATTTCTGTTGCGGCGAAAACTACAATCTTGCCGACGTTGCGATCGGCTGCGCGCTGTTTTATCTCGATCTTCGCTTCCGCGACATCACGTGGCGCGATGACTATCCGAATCTGAATCGGCACGCCGACAAACTGGCGAAAAGGCCATCGTTCAAAGACACCGTGGCGCCGCCCGCCTAGCAGCGTACTTCGCCGGAACAGCAGCAAGTCGAGAGCAACGACGACAGGCTGTCAGCGTTTTCGCGATCCAGGGTCGGCCTTGCTGTCACTGTGCTGTTACTGTATAACGCCGCCGCCCAGGCAAACCCGACTTTCATAGACGACAACCGATTGTCCTGGCGTTACTGCCCATTGCGGCTCGGCGAATTCAATCTCGCAAAAATCCGGCTGTAGCTGCGCGATGCTGCACGGCGCGTCTGCCTGGCGGTAGCGGCTTTTGGCCGCATAGACCCAGTTGCAGCGCGGCGCCCGCCCGCTGATCCAGTTCAAATCCTTTGCCGTTATTCGTTCGCCGAGCAGCGCCGGGTGGTTTCTGCCCTGCACGACGATCAAGCAATTGCGCGCGATGTCCTTGCCGGCGACATACCAAGGGTCGCCGGCGCCACCGATGCCGATGCCCTGACGTTGGCCCAGGGTATAGAACATCAGCCCTGAATGCTGGCCAATTTGCTTGCCGTCAACAGTTTCGATCGGCCCCGGGTTCTCGGGCAGATAGCGATTCAGAAACTCGCGAAACGGGCGCTCGCCGATGAAGCAGATTCCCGTGCTGTCTTTTTTGTCGAACACTGGCAGGCCTTCGCATCGCGCGATGTCGCGCACTTCGCGTTTGTATAAACCCCCGACGGGGAACAGTGTTTTTCGCAGCTGCGCCTGATTCAGACGATACAGAAAATAGCTTTGATCCTTGCTGCCATCCTCGGCCTTTAATAGCTGGACAAGACCGTCAATCTCACGTGTCTGCGCGTAATGCCCGGTCGCTATCAGGTCAGCACCCATGCCGATCGCGCGATCGAGAAACGCTTTGAACTTGATTTCAGCATTGCACAGCACATCGGGATTCGGCGTACGGCCCGCTTTATATTCAGCGAGAAAGTTTTCAAATACGCGCGCCTTGTATTCGGCGGAGAAATTTACCGCATCGATATCGATGCCGATGTGATCCGCGACGGAAACAGCGTCGATCAGATCCTGTTTTGCCG
>JACMKV010000015.1 GCA_014379915.1 Burkholderiales bacterium | reverse complement strand
CACAAGATTCTCACCGGCCGCCGCGATCGGATGGACACGCTGCGCCAGCTCGGCGGCCTCTCGGGGTTTCCGCAGCGGGATGAAAGCGAATACGACACTTTCGGCACCGCGCATTCGAGTACTTCGATCAGCGCCGCGCTCGGCATGGCGGTCGCGGCCGAGCAGCAAAACATCGATCGACACGTGGTTGCCATTATCGGCGACGGCGCAATGACAGCCGGTATGGCGTTCGAAGCGCTGAACAACGCCGGCGCGATGGACACCAACCTGCTCGTCGTGCTCAACGACAACGACATGTCGATTTCGCACAACGTCGGCGCGCTCAACAATTATCTGGCGCGCCTGATGTCGGGCCGGTTTTACGCGGCGGCGCGCAAGGCCAGCGGCCGGCTGCTGAAAAGCGTGCCGCCGATGCGCGAACTGGCGCGGCGCGCCGAAGAGCACATGAAAGGCATGGTCACGCCGGGCACGCTGTTCGAGGAATTCGGCTTCAACTATATCGGTCCGGTCGATGGCCACGATCTCGACGTGCTGGTCGATACGCTGACCAACCTGAAGAATCTCGAAGGCCCGCAGCTGCTGCACATCGCGACCCAAAAAGGCAAAGGCTATTATCTGGCCGAGGACGATCCGATTCTGTATCACGGCCCGCCGAAGTTCGATCCGGAAGTCGGTATTGTCAGCAAAGCCGGCGCCAAGCCGACCTACACGCAGGTATTTGGCGGTTGGTTGTGCGATATGGCCGAACAGGACGAACGCCTGATCGGTATCACGCCGGCCATGCGCGAAGGCTCCGGCCTGGTCAAATTCTCGCAGCGTTTCCCCAGGCGCTACTTCGATGTCGGTATTGCGGAACAGCATGCATTGACCTTCGCCGCCGGCTTAGCCTGCGAAGGTCTGAAGCCCGTTGTCGCGATTTACTCGACGTTCCTGCAGCGCGCCTACGATCAACTGATCCACGACATCGTGCTGCAGAATCTGCCGGTCGTATTCGCCATCGATCGCGCCGGACTGGTCGGCGCCGACGGTCCAACCCACGCCGGCAGTTTCGACATCAGTTATTTGCGCTGTCTGCCGAACATGGTCGTGATGACCCCGGCCGACGAGAACGAATGCCGGCAAATGCTGTACACCGCGTTCCAGATCGATGGGCCCACTGCAGTCCGCTATCCGCGCGGCAGCGGTCCTGGCGCCGCAATCGAAAAAACCATGCGCTCGTTGCCGCTCGGTCGCGGCGAAATTAGACGCAAGGGCGCGCGCATCGCACTGCTCGCTTTCGGCAGCATGCTGACGCCATGCCTGCAGGCAGCCGAAGAGCTGAACGCAACCGTTGTCAACATGCGTTTCGTCAAGCCGCTCGACGAATCTCTGGTCGCCGAGCTTGCGGCGAGCCACGAGTTGATCGTGACCGTCGAAGAGAATACCGTGCTCGGCGGCGCAGGTAGTGCCGTGCTGGAATATCTGCATTCCCGCACCGGTGGCGACGCGAGCATGCCACCGGTGCTGCAGCTCGGGTTGCCCGATCAGTTCATCGATCACGGCGATCCCGGAATTTTACTCGCCGGATGCGGTCTGGATAAAAAGGGCATCATTGCTGCCATCCGGCAAAGGTTGTCCGAGGAGCGGGCGGAGGAGCAGAAGCCGCCTGGGAAGCGGAGGCTGGCCGAGTAGCGCAGGCGAAAGGCCAGTTTCCTGAATTGCGTGTCGCTACAGAAAAGATGCCGAGAATCGCCGCCATACCGCGTTTGCGAATTACGTTCAATGAGCTCGCCGTGTACAAGCTGGCTGTGGTTCGCGCCGCCTTTGGTTCGCACCTCTTGTGGCGCCGATTTCGGCACTTTTCATTGCCCGCCTCAATGTTCATCCTGATTATTCCGCGAACTAGCAACTCAGGACCCTAGGTTTCACGCACTATAATTCGACTTCGAACCCTTGCGAGGTCGTCAAAGGAAATGCCATGAACTACCCCGATCCCGTTTATCCCGATCCCATCGAGGATGTGCAAAATACGCCCGATATGCGCCGGCTTGCGATCGACCGCGTCGGCATCAAGGCGATCCGTCATCCGGTGCGTGTCGCCGACAAGAGCGGCGGCGTGCAGCATACCATCGCGATGTTCAAGATGTATGTGCATCTGCCGCACAATTTCAAAGGCACGCACATGTCGCGCTTCGTCGAAATTCTGAACGCGCACGAGCGCGAGATTTCCGCCGAGTCGTTCGAAACCATCCTGCGCGAGACGGTAGAGCGGCTCGATGCCAAGGCCGGCCACATCGAGATGAATTTTCCATATTTCATCAACAAAACCGCGCCAGTCACCGGATCGATGAGCCTGCTCGATTACGATGTGACGTTTATCGGCGACATCGAAAATGGCAAATACCGTTTCATGATGAAAGTCGTGGTACCGGTGACGACGCTTTGCCCGTGCTCGAAAAAGATTTCCGATTACGGCGCCCATAATCAACGATCGCACGTAACCGTTACCGCCGAAACAGACGATTTCGTCTGGATCGAGGAGATCGTGCGTTACGCGGAAGAACAGGCCTCTTGCGAGCTGTACGGTTTGTTGAAGCGTCCGGACGAAAAATATGTCACCGAACGCGCTTACGACAATCCAAAGTTCGTCGAGGACATGGTGCGCGACATCGCCGCCGTATTGAATCGCGACAAGCGCATCGATGCCTACGTTGTGGAATCGGAAAACTTCGAATCGATCCACAACCATTCCGCCTACGCGCTAATCCAGAGCCAGCGCGATCAGCGGATGGATGCGCGGGGGGACGTCGAGGACGTTCGCGGCAAGATTTAACGGAAGGTCGCAGGTGTAACGCGTTCGCCTGCAATCGGAGTCGACTGCGCGTATGGTTGTTCTGACGTTCAGTCGCGTTCCGCGAGTTGCTTTGTTCAGCCGGTTGCAAATGTTTTCGAAGTGGTTACCGGATGCCTCGTTGCCTTCCTCGGCGGGCTCGGT
>JACMKV010000014.1 GCA_014379915.1 Burkholderiales bacterium | reverse complement strand
GGTGGGCATTTAATGTATTATATCGTCGAAATTATTACCGGCAGCCCGGTGTCGGAGAAGGTCATGGAAATCGGGCAACAACTCGGCATGGCGCTGCTTTTCACCCTGATGGCGCTCGCCATATACAACGATATCAATCGGCTGATCGGCGGCTAATAGCGGGCCCATGGATCGGCTGATATTCGGATAACCGGCAACTCATATCGGATGCGGATGAACAGATTACGGCTGGCGTTTTTCGTTTTTTTTTCATCGCTCAGTTTCAGCATCAGTTTCAACGCCCAGGCAATCGAACCGTTCATCGTCAAGGACATTCGCGTCGAAGGCATACAGCGCACCGAAGCAGGCACCGTATTCAGCTACCTGCCGATCAAGGTCGGCGACACGGTCGATGACGAGAAGGCTGCTGCCGCGATCAAATCGCTGTATGCGACCGGCTTCTTCAAGGATGTGCGGCTGGAGGCGGAAAACGGCGTTCTGCTGGTCATGGTGCAGGAGCGGCCCGCGATCGCTTCAATCGAAATCACGGGCAACAAGGAATTCGAAACCGAGCAGTTGAAGACCGGTCTGAAGCAGGTCGGACTTGCCGAATCGCGCATTTTCGACAAGGCGCTGCTCGACCGCGCCGAGCAGGAGCTGAAGCGCCAATACATCAGCCGCGGCAGATACGGCGCCAGCGTCACGACGACAACCACGCCGCTCGAGCGCAACCGTGTCGCAATCAATTTTGCGATAAACGAAGGCGATGTCACAAAGATCCGCCAGATCAGCATCATCGGCAACAAGACCTTCACGGAAAAAGAGCTGCGCAGCGTTTTCATCTTGCGAACGCCCGGACTTTTTACCTGGTTCACCGATAACGACCAGTACTCGAAGCAGAAGCTATCCGCCGACCTCGAAAACCTGCGCTCGTATTATTTGAATCGCGGCTACCTCGAGTTTGCGATCGATTCGACCCAGGTTTCGATCACGCCGGACAAGAAGGATATCTATATCACCGTCAACGTTTCGGAAGGGCCGAAATACACAGTAGCGGATATCAAGCTGGCCGGTGAGCTTTTGGTCCCCGAAGAAGAATTACGCAAGCTGATCAAGCTCGAACCCGGCGAAGTGTTTTCGCGCCAACGGCTGACCGAATCGACCAAGCTGATCGGCGATCGTCTTGGCGACGACGGTTATGCCTTCGCCAACGTCAACGCGGCGCCCGAACTCGACAAAGCCAACCAGCAGGTTTCGTTCACGTTCTTCGTCGATCCTGGACGCCGCGTTTACGTTCGGCGCGTCAACATCTCGGGCAACACGCGCACGCGCGATGAGGTGATCCGGCGCGAATTGCGGCAAATGGAAAGCGGCTGGTATTCGTCCGAAAAACTCAATCGCTCAAAACAACGCGTCGACAAGCTCGGATTCTTTTCCGAGGTCAACGTCGAGACGCCTGCGGTTCCGGCGACGAGCGACCAGGTCGATATCAACATGAGCGTGGTCGAACGGCCGACCGGAAATATCCTGCTCGGCGCTGGCCTGTCGAGCTCGGACGGCCTGATTCTGAGCGGCTCGATCGCGCAAAACAACGTGTTCGGTTCCGGCAACCAGCTGTCGCTGCAAATCAATAGCGGCCGCATCAATTCGGTCTATTCCGTCTCATACACGAATCCGTATTACACGGTCGACGGCATCAGCCGCGGCTTCGATATTTACAGGCGCGACGTCGATCCGACTTCGCTGTCGGTCGGCAGCTTCCGCACATCGACGCTGGGCGCCGGCATTCGTTTCGGCGTGCCGATTTCCGAACGCGATACGATCAATTACGGTCTCGCGTTCGAAAGTACCGAGCTCGATGTATTCGCCGACAGCCCGCAGCGTTTCAAGGATTTCGTCACCACGTTCGGCAACGACAATACGACGCTGCTCGGCAGCATCGGCTTCACCCGCGATGGCCGCGATAGTTTGATTTACCCGACCAGCGGCACGCTGCAACGCGTGTCGGCGGAAATCGGCTTGCCAGGCGCCGATCTCAAGTATTACAAGCTGTCGTATCAGCATCAGAAATATTTTCCGCTAAGCCGGACTTTCACGCTGCTGCTGAACGGCGAACTGGGTGCGGGTGGCGGCTACGACGACATGCCCTTGCCGTTTTTCAAAAACTTTTTCGCCGGCGGCAATAACTCGGTGCGCGGTTATGACACCAGCTCGCTCGGTCCGCGCGATACCAATGGCGACGCGCTCGGTGGTCGCTACCGGATTGTCGGCAACGCCGAATTGCTGTTTCCCTTCCCCGGGGTGACCGACGACAAATCGTTGCGCATGAGCACGTTCATCGATGCCGGCACGGTCGATGAGACATTTAGCGTATCCGAAATGCGCTATTCGATCGGAATCGCCGTCGCCTGGGTTTCACCGGTAGGCCCGCTAAAAGTCAGTATCGCCCAGCCGATCAACGACGACCCAGGCGACGAGGTGCAGCGCTTTCAATTCGTTTTCGGCACGGCATTCTAATTTGGGCTGAAGAGATTCAGTCAGGCTCGATTCACAGGAGGTTTATCTTGAAACAGATTTTTTCTACGCTCGCAGTGATGGCAATTTTGGCGGGAGGGTCGTCTGCAACGACGGTCTATGCAGCCGATGCCAAGGTGGGTTTCGTGAATACCGAGCGCGTATTCCGGGAAGCGGCGCCGGCGGTCAAAGCGCTGAAAAAGCTCGAGAAGGAATTTGCGACGCGCGAACAGGAACTGCAGAAGATGGCGAAGCAGACCAAAGATCTGCAAACCGCGCTCGAAAAAGAAGCGGTAACGATGTCGGAGAGCGAGCGCCGCAACAAAGAGCAGGATCTGGCGCGCATCAACCGCGATTTCCAGCGCCTGCAGCGCGAGTTCCGCGAAGACCTGAATCTGCGCAAGAACGAGGAGCTGGCATCCGTGCTCGAGCGCGCCAACAAGGTCATTCAGACCATCGCTGAAGCCGAGCAATTCGACCTGATCCTGCAGGAAGCAGTCTACAAAAGCTCGCGCATCGACATCACCGACAAAGTCATCAAGGCGCTCGGCGGCGAAAAATAAACGGCAGTATCAGTAAAAGGACACCTCGGCTCGTCCCGCGATCTCGCGTTCGCCGTTACTGCTGATGCGTAAAGTCTGGCGCCTCTCGGAACTTGTCGAACGATTCGGCGGGCGCGCGATCGGCGAGGCCGACATCAGGCAAGTCGCACCGATCGAACGCGCCGGCATCGCGGAACTGACATTCGTCACCCACCCGCGTTATCGTAGAGAACTCGAGCTCACGAAAGCGGCTGCAGTCATCCTGAACGAAGCGCTGCACGATGCGACGGCTCTGCCGCGTATCGTATGCGCCAATCCCGCAGCTTATTTCGCGCGCGTCGTTGCCTTGCTCAATCCCGAACCCACGCCGCGACCCGGCATCGATCCGAGTGCCGCCGTGCATCCCACGGCGACAGTCCCGACTTCCGCCCACGTCGGCGCACACGTTTGTATCGGCGCCGATGTTGCAATCGGCGAACATGCGATCATCGAAGCGGGCTGCGTGATCGGGGATGGCGCCGCCCTGGGCGCAGATATTCATTTATACCCTAACGTAACGATTTATCACGGCTGCGACATCGGCGCGCGCGCGATTCTGCACTCGGGCGTTGTTATCGGCGCTGACGGCTTTGGCCTCGCGTTCGAGGACGGGCGCTGGCTCAAGATTCCGCAAATCGGCCGCGTCGTGATTGGCGCCGACGTTGAAATAGGCGCCAACACCACCGTCGATCGTGGCGCGATGGATGACACCGTCATCGGCGAAGGCGTCAAACTCGACAACCAGATTCAGGTAGGTCACAACGTCCGCATCGGCGCCCATACGGCGATTGCCGCATGCACCGGCATTGCCGGCAGCACAACGGTCGGCCGCCAATGCCGCATCGGCGGCGCGGTCCGCATCCACGGCCATCTGACCATTGCCGACGGGACCGAAATTTCAGCGACCAGCGTCATTACCAAATCCATTGACGTCGCTGGCGTGTACACCGGTTTTTATCCGTTCGAAGCGCATCGCGACTGGCTGAAAAACGCAGCGCATCTGCGCCATTTGAACGAGCTGGTCAAAAAAATTTACGAACTTGAAAAACGCGTCGACCATCTGCAACGCCACAGCGGACAAAAATGAGCGGACAAAAATGAGCGAAATGAATATTCACGAAATTCTCGAGTATTTGCCGCACCGTTATCCGATCCTGCTGGTAGACCGCGTCATCGAATGCGAGCCGGGCAAGCAGATCAAGGCGCTGAAAAACGTCAGCATCAACGAGCCTTTTTTCGCCGGTCATTTTCCGCATCATCCAGTCATGCCCGGCGTGCTCGTGATCGAAGCGCTCGCCCAGGCCGCCGCCATCCTGTCGTTTCGCACGGCCGGCGTGAAGCCCGATGGCAAATCCGTGTATTACTTCGTCGGCATCGATAAGGCGCGTTTCAAAAAGCCGGTGAGTCCCGGCGATCAGCTGCATCTCCATGTGCAGAGCATATGCAATAAACGCGGTCTGATGAAGTTTCAGGCGCGCGCCGAAGTCGCCGGCGTGCTGGTCGCCGAAGAGATCGG
>JACMKV010000097.1 GCA_014379915.1 Burkholderiales bacterium | reverse complement strand
GCGAGCCCTTTATTGACACGCGCGGCTGGAAGTTCGATCGAGATGCGGCCAATGCGCGTTAGGGCTTTCCTCGATTCGAATATTCTGATCTATGCGCAGTCGGCGACTGAGCCGCAAAAACGCGAAACGGCGCGGGCTCTCGCGCATAAGTATGAAGTCGTCATCAGCACGCAAGTGTTAAGTGAAGTCGCCCGTGTGTTGATTTGCAAGGAGGGCATGGCGGCGTCCGAAGTCCGCAGCCGCCTTGCGCCGCTTGCGCAAGGCTGCGATGTGTGCGCGCTGACCAAGGAAATCGTTTTCGATGCGCTCCGCATCGTCGAACGCTATCGTTACGGCTTCTACGATAGCCAGATCATCGCGGCAGCGCTCGCCAGCGGGGCGAAAACGTTGTTTTCTGAAGGTCTTCAGCACGGACAGGTGATCGACGGCGCGCTGAAAATACGGTCGCCCTTTACGCGTGTTGCTCGCCAGCCGAGTGCTGACTAATCGATCAGGCGCTGCGAGCGCTGCGCGATGACGCCGATCGGGCAGGACCAGGGATCGCGCCGAGGATCGCCGTGATGCCTGCACTGTTTCACGCGAACGTCAAAATTGAAGGTCAGCCGCATGACCTGGCGGCCTTCAAAACTGCACTTGCACCGCTGCTGCTCGAACATGCGGGCGCCGCGAACATCACCGAAAGTCAAAGCGATTCTTCGCTGTCGTACGACGTGAAGGCGATCGGCGGCATACCGTTTCCGCCGTTTGTCATCGCATCCGAAATGCATCCGGCGCTCGCGATTGCCATCAGCTGGATCAACACCGAAGCCAACCTGCGCGGCGCCGCGACCATCGTCAATGGCGCGTTGACCGAGCAAAAGATCGATGATCTTCCCGATATCGACAGCAGTTCGCGGTTTTTCATCTCGACCGCCGCTGACGGTTCGCTTGAACTCGCGCTGACTTTTTTTCAGGCGGGCGCCGACGAGTATTGCGGCTATGCGCTAACCGCGAACGAGGACGCGCTGTTCCGCGTTACGCGCGATCGCCAGCAGAACACGGTAGAACTGTTGGCGACCGCTGGCGCCGCGGAATGGGCCGAGCAATGGTCGATCGATTCCACGGGTGCGGCCCAATACTGCGCGCTCGAACCGCCACGGGCGATCGACACCAGGCTGTACGACGAAGCAAGCCAGTTGATGGCGGAATTCATCGCGCGCTGGATCTGGTTTGCCGCTGATCCACCCGATCAAATCATTATCGAACAGGCTCGTTGCGAGCGGCTGGGTTATGCGCAGCACGCGGCGAATCTGAAGTCGGCACAGGTCGCGAAATTGCAGCCAGTGGAAGGAGGCGCGCAAATCAAGCGGCTCGGCGCCGATACGGAATGGGTCAAGGACGTGCTTGCGCGCTATTGGCTCGACCCGTCGGCGCAGGAATGAACGCCGTCGGGCCGGAAGGGCAGGGCTGTCCGCTGCGCTATCCGATTTCTTCTGAACGGCGCCGATGAATCGCGAACCGTCCAATACGTCGCGCTGCATGACGCCTACATATCGCCGTGCTGGGCGCCGTTCGGTCGTGTAAGAACAAGTTAACTGCGGCGGGTTAACCGCGGCGGTTAGTTGCGGAGCTGTCGCGTTCGCGATCGGTGTGCTGCAACCAGCCCATTCCCAATCTTGTCTTGAAAACATCCACCCCGTGCTTCGCGTCGGCCCCTCCCTGAAATGGAGGGGAAGGGACAGGCAGTGGTTTGCGCGCTGCTATTTTTCTTCCCCTCCTCTCCGGGAGGGGCGACACGCAGTGGCGGGGTGGCGCCTGTTCCGAGAGGAGGAGCGCGATTCGCTTCCCGATTTTCCTGTGCGAGCTATTTCAAACTAACGCGCTGCTTACACTAAGACAGCAGTTGCATTGCCAGTTTTGGTCAGGAGCCGGCGAGGGGATAGCACGCCATATCGTCCGCGAAGCTGACCTTGCCGCGGTAATGTGCCTGAATCGCGGCCAGCGTTTCCGATTCCTTGCCGAGCGTGCGCTGCATCCGGTGTGAAAGCACCAGCTGGGCGACTTTCGCGCGACCGGTGATCTGCCCGATTACCGAAGGCGGCATGTGAAGTTTGCGCTCGACGCCTTGCGCGCCCTCCGGCACGGCGTTGTGCGCGACCAGAAGGTCGGCGCCCTGCGCGAGCTGCCCGAAGCTCGCGCCCTCGCCGTTCATGTCACCGCTGAACACGATGCTCTTGCCGCCGGCCTCTACGCGGAATCCAAGCGCCGGTATCGGCCCGTGTATGACCTTGGCGGCGAAAATCTTCAGCCGCTCGTTGCGCGCGATCTCGCGCGTCTCGTCATCTTTCAAGGTCACGTTCTGCGCCGTGATCCGGTACGCGCCCTTGTCGCTGACGAACGCGCTCAGGTAGCGGTAAACGCCGCCCGGCTCGGCGAACAGGCCGGCAATGAAAGCGCTGGTTGCCGGCATCACCTGATTGCCGGGCGGGCCGTATACCGGCAGCTCGCGCTTGCGGTCGGTAAAGAACGACGCCTTGATCAGCGCCGGAAAATCAGCGCTGTGATCGACGTGCAAATGGGAAAACAGCGCGATGTCGAGATCGTCGATCTGGGCGCCGGATTCGCCGAAGCGCAAGGCCGCGCCGCCGCCCATGTCGACCAGCGCCCGCGCCTTGCCGTCAATCCAGACCAGATAGCTGCTCGATGCGCGGCCGGCAGTCAGCTCCGGCCCGCCCGAGCCCAGCACTTGAAGCGCGATTCCCTTGTCGCCGCAACTGGCGTATGCGGCTGAACTCAGCACAAACAGCATCGTGGCGGTGAACGACCGGTAGTTCATAAGCAGGCGATTCATAAACACTCCTGTGGACGCGGTAAGCTTGCTGTTTGAGGCGGGCGTCTGATGTTGGGAAAATTGCGACTATACTTATTTCAAGTAAAACCGATTAATAGGAGGAGCTATGTTGAACTTAGTTCGCGCGTCGATGGCGGCCTTGCTTTGCGCCGCGCTGGCCTCATCGCCGTTCGCGCTGGCGCAGGAACTGACCGGCACGCTGAAGAAAATCAAGGATAGCGGCACGATTACGCTCGGTCATCGCGAATCGTCGATTCCGTTTTCGTATTACGACGACAAGCAGCAGGTCGTTGGCTATTCGCACGAACTCGCGCTGAAAATCGTCGAGGCGATCAAGCAGGAATTGAAAATGCCGAACCTGCAGGTCAAACTGAATCCCGTCACGTCGCAAACGCGGATTCCGCTGATGCAGAACGGCACCATCGATCTCGAATGCGGTTCGACGACCAACAATAGCGAGCGCCAGAAACAGGTCGCGTTTTCCAATTCGATATTCCAGATTGGGACGCGGCTTTTGGTGCGCAAGGATTCCACCATCAAGGATTTCGCCGACCTCAAAGGCAGGAACGTCGTGACCACCGCTGGCACGACTTCCGAACGGCTGATCCGCAAAATGAACGAAGCCCAGAACATGGGCATGAGCGTAAT
Source organism: Burkholderiales bacterium (assembly GCA_014379915.1). Taxonomy (GTDB): domain Bacteria; phylum Pseudomonadota; class Gammaproteobacteria; order Burkholderiales; family JACMKV01; genus JACMKV01. The sequence goes on along the minus strand of JACMKV010000097.1, from coordinate 2,245 downwards.
CAGCGCCAAGGATCACGGCGATGCGTTCCTGATGCTAGAATCGGGCCGCGCCGCCGCGTTCATGATGGATGACGCGCTGCTTTACGGCGAAATCGCCAAAGCGCGCAAGCCCGGAGATTGGGTCGTCGTCGGCAAGCCGCAATCGTTCGAAGCTTATGGCTGCATGATGCGCAAAGACGATCCGCAATTCAAAAAAGTCGTAGACGCGGCGCTCGCCAATCTGATGAAAAGCGGCGAGATCAACAAGATCTACGCGAAATGGTTTACCTCACCGGTCCCGCCCAAGGGCCTGAATCTGAATTTCCCGATGAGCGAAGAACTGCAGGCGCTGTTCAAGAACCCGAACGACAAGGCGTTCGAGTAGGCGACCGATGGATCGGCGCAACGACTACGTTTATCGCTTCATCACACACGCTCCACGTTTGTGATTACGCGTTCTGTGTCGCCACTGTGTATCGGTGCCGTATCACCCCGCCGCTGCGCACCGCCTCTCGTTGGTGCTTTGCCTCAAAAAAAAGAGCGACGCAAAGCCACGCGAGGATTGCTATTTCATCGCCGGTAGTACACCTTCACAAGCATGAATTACAACTGGAACTGGTCCGTATTTTTCCGCGAAGTGCCTTCTGGCGGCGCGACCTATGTCGATTGGTTACTTTCGGGCCTCGGCTGGACGCTGGCGGTTGCCATTTCGGCGTGGCTGATTGCGTTCGTGCTGGGCAGCGTGCTCGGCGTCCTGCGCACGCTGCCTAGCCGCTTTCTCTCCGGGATCGCGACGACCTACGTCGAAGTCTTCCGCAATATCCCGCTGCTGGTGCAGCTGTTCATCTGGTTTTACGTCGTGCCCGAGTTGCTGCCGCGCGAAATCGGCGATGCGATCAAGCAGATGGACCCGACCACATCGCAGTTCATGACCGCGTTCATTGCACTTGGGCTGTTCACCGCGGCCCGCGTCTGCGAGCAAGTGCGGGCCGGCATCGAATCGCTGGCGAGGGGGCAGAAAAACGCCGGCCTCGCACTCGGTCTGACGCTGGGCCAAACCTATCGCCACGTGCTGCTGCCGATGGCGTTTCGCGTGATCATTCCGCCGCTGACTTCCGAGTTTCTGAACATCTTCAAAAACTCGGCGGTCGCGCTGACCATCGGCCTGCTCGAGTTGACCGCGCAAAGCCGCCAGATCAGCGAATACACGGCGCAGACCTTTGAAGCATTCATCGCTGCCACCGTGCTATACCTGATCGTCACGATGATTGTGATGCTCGCTATGCGTCACCTGGAAAAGCGCGTGCGCGTGCCGGGTTATATCGGGGCGAACTGATGCTGCACGCGTTGCTGATCCTGTTTTCGTCATTCCTGCGCAAGAAGGAATCTAAATCGCGCGTCGCGATATGTCCTGAGATTCCTGCTTGCGCAGCAATGACGGGCTATATTTTATGACTTACGAATTCGACTGGAGCTCGATTCCCGGTGCTATGCCTTTCCTGCTCAAAGGCATGGGCGTTACGCTGTTGCTACTGGTGCTGGCGGTGGCGGCCGGCATGGTCTGGGGAACGCTGCTGGCGCTGGCGCGCTTGTCCGGGGTTGCAGGGCTGTCGGCGGCGGCCGCCACCTACGTCAATCTGTTCCGCTCGGTGCCGCTGATCCTCGTCATTTTCTGGTTTTACTTCCTGGCGCCGTTCATGCTGAAAGCGATCACCGGTAACCCCGGTGCGGCGATCGGACCGTTCTATTCCGCACTGATCGCGTTCACCCTGTTCGAAGCCGCCTACTATTGCGAAATTATTCGCGCCGGCATCCAGAGCGTTCCGCGCGGGCAGGTTTCAGCGGCTTATGCGCTCGGCATGACTTACAGCCAGGCGATGCGATTGGTGATTCTGCCGCAGGCGTTTCGCAACATGCTGCCGCTGCTGCTGACGCAAAGCATTATCCTGTTTCAGGACACTTCGCTGGTCTATGTGATCAGCCTGTCGGATTTTCTCGGCGCCGCCAGCAAAGTCGGCCAGCGCGATGGCCGGCTGGTTGAAATGTACCTGTTTGCAGCGGCGGTTTACTTCGTGCTGTGCTTTGGCGCGTCACGGCTCGTCGGGCACTTACATAAAGGAACCTCTGATTAACCTATCCATGGCCGCGCTGGCGGTGTCCGGGATGCATCGCGAAGGCGCGCGGACACGTTTGCGCCGAAGGCGCCCGTCTGCGGGGAGCGCGCCTTTCGCCCCGCCTCCCGCGAGCGGGCCTGCGGCTAACGTGT
>JACMKV010000096.1 GCA_014379915.1 Burkholderiales bacterium | reverse complement strand
GTCCACGAGATCAGCCTCGATGATGGCGGTGCGGATCTCCCCCTCACCGGACTGGTTCGATGACATCGAGCCGTTGGCGAGCACGAAGCCGGCGAGGCCGGTGGGCGCCAAATGGTGGATGAAGTGCTGAACCCAGGCGAAGTTGGCGTTGCCCGCGGGCGGCACACCAAAGACCCAGCGCTTGTCGTCCTTGAGCAGCGCGCCGCGCCAATCGCTGTCGTTGAACGGCGGGTTGGCGAGCACGTAATCGGCCTTGAGGTCCGGGTGCTTGTCGTTGTGGAAGGTGTCGCCGTGGGCGATCTGCGCGTCGATGCCGCGGATGGCGAGGTTCATTTTGGCCAGGCGCCAGGTCGTGTAGTTGGACTCCTGGCCGTAGATGGAGATGTCGCCAACTTTTCCTGAATGCGCCTCGATGAACTTCTCGCTGCTGACGAACATGCCGCCCGAGCCGCAGCACGGATCGTAGACGCGGCCCTTGTATGGGGCGAGCATTTCGACCAGCACGCGCACCACATGCGACGGCGTGTAAAACTGGCCGCCGCTCTTGCCTTCGGCGCTCGCAAAGCGCGCGAGGAAGTATTCGTAGACGCGGCCGAGCGTGTCCCTGCCGCGCCCAGATTCCCTCACCCCCGGCCCCACTCCCGCGGGCGGGCGAGGGGAGGAAAAAGCGATGTCGCTGACGAGGTTGATGATTTGCCCGAGCCGCTGCTTGTCGAGCCCGGCACGCCCGAAGTCTTTCGGCAACACGCCCTTGAGCGAAGGGTTGTCGCGCTCGATTGCGGCCATCGCATCGTCGACCAGCGTGCCGATAGTCGGCTGCGGCGCGCTCGCCTTCAGATGCGCCCAGCGCGCTTCCTTGGGTACCCAGAAAATGCTGACGGCGCGGTATTCGTCAGGGTCTTCCGGGTCCGCGCCTTGCGCCTGCTGGGCTTCCAGTTCGGCGTGCTTGGCCTCGAACGCGTCGGAGATGTACTTGAGGAAGATAAGTCCGAGCACGACGTGCTTGTACTCGGCCGCGTCCATGTTGTTGCGCAGCGCGTCGGCTGCGGCCCAGAGCCTGGCTTCGAAGGCGAGGCTTTCTCCGTTTCCGTTCGTGCTGTTCCTCTTCCCTTTTGCCACGCCTTCTCTCCCTGGAGTTCACTCTGAATTGCTCAATACACCTGCCACTTCCCGGCGAAGCGCCAACGAGCTATATCAGGTTTGCTTTGTCATGGAGAAATCCAACCGGTTTCAATGTCCGCTTCTCAAGAAGCGCGGAAGGCTTCCTCGGCGTTATCGTGCTCATTTTAGAGGGCGCGCCACCAAGCGAACCGAGGAGCGGCATAGCACGGTTGCGCCTGTTTTCTAAACCTCGACGAGACGAAGGCCGTAGGACTCGAAACGTTTAAAATCTGCGCGATTGAACGTGGCTAAGTCTGCCCCTTCCGTAATGGCGATAGCGGCGATCAGGCAGTCGGTCTTCGAGGCGCGCCGCCTGCCAGTCACGTTAAAGAGCACCGCGGCACGGTCCGCGTGCTCACGTGTAAGCGGTGCAATTTCCCCTCCCAGAAATTCTTCCGCTTTATCCAGATCAGATTCAGTCACCGGGCCGCAGACGAATTCGAACCATGCCGGTGCGCTTGCAGTGACCGGCTCACCCTTGCGCAGGCGTCGCTCGAATTCGGTCGGCTCGGGACGTAACAAGACAGATAGCGCGATCAGGATGTTGGCGTCAACATGAATCATCGCGCTTTCTTGCGCGAAAGCTTGTCCTCCCGCGCCGCGTCCTCGGCACGGCGCTCGGTGCGTAGCTGCCTGACCAAAGCTATCGTTTCGGTTCGCGACCGGATCGGCTGCGCGCGTAGCTCTTTCAGGACCGCCAGGGGTGTTTTGGGGGCCAGCGTCTGCTCACGTTCCTTGACAAGCCTTACCGCGCGGCGCACCGCTTCCGCTTGGGACACGCCCCAGGCAACGGCGAGTTCCTTGATGGTGCGGGAGGTTTCTTCGTCCAGGGCAAACGTGGTTCGAACATTCATCGTAGCCATGCCAGCAATTATGGTGTGCCGTTATGGTATGGTCAACATGATCTTCCATTTTGACGAAATGAGCTCTTAACAGACTGTTGAAAAACGTCGCGGCCGCAGCCAGGACGCGGCCGTGAGCAACGAAGTATCGGAAATCGCAGTAGACTTGCAACAGCCTGTTTAACAAGCTAACCACCAAGCCGCGCCAGACCATTCATGTACGTCATGAGTGCTCGGGGGATTTTAATGCTGCCATCCGCATTTTGATAATTCTCCAGGATTGCGACCAGCGTTCTGCCGACTGCAAGCCCGGATCCGTTCAGCGTATGCACGAGCTCTGGTTTGCCCTTCTCATTGCGAAAGCGCGCCTGCATGCGCCGCGCCTGGAAGGCTTCGAAATTGCTGCACGAGGAGATTTCGCGGTAGGTGTTTTGCGCGGGCAGCCAGACTTCGATGTCGTAGGTTTTGGCGGCGGAAAAGCCCATGTCGCCGATGCAAAGTGTGACGGTGCGGTACGGCAGCTCGAGCTTCCTGAGGATGGTTTCGGCATGCGCGGTCAGCTCGTCGAGCGCGCGATAGGAATTTTCAGGACGCACGATTTGCACGAGCTCGACCTTGTCGAATTGATGCTGGCGGATCATGCCGCGCGTGTCTTTGCCGTAGGAGCCGGCTTCGGAGCGGAAGCACGGGGTATGACAAACGAATTTAAGCGGCATGTCCGCAAGAGGAACGATCTCGTCGCGGACGATGTTGGTGACCGGGACTTCGGCGGTTGGAATTAGATACAGTTTGCGATCAGGATCGGCATAGGTCGCAAACAGATCGGCCTCGAACTTTGGCAACTGCCCGGTGCCGCGCATGCTGTCGGCATTGACGAGATACGGCGCGTAAATTTCGGTGTAGCCGTGTTCGCTGGTATGAACATCGAGCATGAATTGCGCGAGCGCGCGGTGCAGGCGCGCAAGTGGCCCTTTCAGTAAGGAAAAGCGCGCGCCGCTGATTTTTGTCGCGGCCGCGAAGTCGAGCAGACCCAGGCCTTCGCCGAGATCGACGTGATCTTTGACGGCGAAATCGAAATGACGCGGCTGCCCTACCCTGCGTACTTCCCGATTATCGTCGGCCGATTTACCTTCCGGCACGCTTTCATGCGGAATATTCGGAATCACGAGCAGCAGGTCGGACAGCTTTTGCTGCAGGGCTTCGAGCTTCGTTTCGGCGGACTTTAGTTCATCGCCGAGCGCGCCGACTTCCTGCATGATCGCGCTGGCGTCTTCACCTTTGGCCTTGGCCTGACCAATTTTTTTTGAGGCGGCGTTACGTTGTGCCTGCAAATCCTGCGTGCGCGTTTGCAAGGTTTTACGTTCGGTTTCGAGCGCGCGGAATTCTTCCGCAGGGAAGGCGTAGCCGCGCTTGCCTAAAGCGGACACTACGGCGTCGAGATCGTTGCGCAGGAGTTGTATGTCGAGCATTTGTTTCGTTCTTGGCGTAAGGGCAGGATTTTAAATCATTGGATTCCCGCCTTCGCGGGAATGACAAGCTTTTTTAGCAAGTTCAGCCATCCATCGCGGCGATCACACTTTCCCCGTCATTCCAGCGAAAGCTGGAATCCAGTGTCTTTGAACCGTTCGTTTTTAATGCCGCAGCGAGAGTTAGCGAAACTAAGCTTTGCTTTTCTTTGCCTGCGCATCGAGTTCGCGCAAATGCCGCAGCCGCTCGGCGATTTTTGCTTCCAGGCCACGATCGGTTGGCTGATAAAAATTCGGTTGCCGCACGCCGTCCGGAAAGTAATTCTCGCCCGCCGCGTACGCTTCCGGCTCGTCGTGGGCATAGCGATATTCATAGCCGTAGCCGAGATCTTTCGTCAGTTTCGTCGGCGCGTTGCGCAAGTGCACGGGCACGGCGCGCGAAGCATCCTTTTTGATGAACGCGCGTGCCGCGTTGTAAGCGTTATAGGCGGCGTTGCTTTTTGGTGCGGCCGCAAGATACAGCACGGCATGCGCAAGCGCGAGTTCGCCTTCGGGCGTCCCGAGGCGCTCGTAGGTTTCGCACGCATCGAGGGCAAAGCGCAATGCGCGCGGATCGGCGAGGCCAATGTCTTCGGACGCCATGCGCACGATGCGGCGCCCGAGGTATAGTGGATCGGCGCCGCCATCGAGCATGCGGCACATCCAGTAGAGGGCGGCATCGGGCGCGGAACCGCGCACCGATTTATGCAATGCGGATATCTGATCGTAGAACGCGTCGCCGCCTTTATCGAAGCGGCGCAGGCTTTGCGTAAGCGTGCTGGTGACGAACGTTTCGTCGATTAGCCCTGCATGTTCTTCCCCCGCGGCGGTCGCGAGCTGTTCGAGCATGTTCAACAAGCGGCGCGCGTCGCCATCCGCGTAGCCAAGCAGCAGCGCTTTTGCGGCAGGCGTGAATTCGCGTCCCTGCAGCACATGCTGTTGTGCGCGCGCCAGCACCTGCCCGAGTTCATCGTCGTTCAACGGCTGCAGCACATAGACTGCGGCGCGCGACAGCAAGGCGCTGTTGACTTCGAACGACGGGTTCTCGGTCGTCGCGCCGATGAAGGTCAGCAAGCCCTGCTCGACGAACGGCAGAAACGCATCCTGCTGCGCTTTGTTGAAACGATGCACTTCATCGACGAACAGAATCGTTCGCCGTCCCGATTGCTGCAGCACGTGCTCGGCGCGCTGCACGGCTTCGCGGATATCCTTGACGCCGGACAACACCGCCGACAGCGCGATGAATTCAGCGTCGAACGCCTGCGCCATCAGCCGCGCGAGCGTCGTTTTGCCGACGCCGGGCGGGCCCCACAGGATCATCGAATGGGGCTTGCCCGATTCGAATGCGACGCGCAGCGGCTTGCCGGCGCCGATCAAATGCTGCTGGCCAATGACTTCGTCGAGCTTGCGCGGGCGCATCGCTTCGGCGAGCGGCGGAATCGGTGCGGTAGGTGTGAAGAGATCAGTCACGTTCAGTAATCGCGCATCTCTTCGATAGTCGGGATCATGCAACGCCTGTGCTGAAACGTATGGCGCGCAGAAGGCCGCTTTGTCATTGCCGCATCAGCGGAAATCCAGCGTCTTTGCTCAAAGTGACTGGGTCCCCGTTTTCACGGGGACGACACGGTTAGTACGCGCATCACAAAAGGCTGTCATTCCCGCGCACCCACGCGGGAATTCAGCGTCTTGCATGAAGGGCATACTCAGCGCCTGGGCGCAAATAAAGATAAGTGCGAGACGCTTTTGCTACTCGCCGATTACATCCGCGCCTTTCGGCGGCGTGAACTCGAACGTCTGTGCTGCGAATTCAGGGTTTTTCTGCAGATTCGAAAACTTGATCAGCGTTTGCTGCCCGAAGTGGTCGTTGAGTTCCATCACTTTCAGCCCGCTGTTATCGAAACCCATACGCACGGTGGAAAACGTGCTGTCGGGCATTTTAGGTATCGCTTCGAGCCATTCCAGGCCGTCTTTCGTACCGGCATTTTGCAGCGCGAAGCTTTTTTCGATTTCATTGCTGCCGGCAAGCAACGCGGCCGGACTTCCGCCCAGCGCCTGGTCGAGCGATTTCACCGTGACCTGCTCCAGATCCTTGTCGTATATCCATAGCTTGTCGCCGTCGCCGACGATCAGTTGTTCGTAGGGTTTATCGTAGCTCCAGCGGAATTTTCCGGGACGCGAAAATTGCATTTCGCCGCTCGCCTGCTGCGGTTTTTTGGCGTTGTTGCCGGTAACAGTCTGCGTGAAATCAGCTTTCGCCGAGCGGGTGGTTTCGACGAAATTCTTTAATCGGTCGGTGCCCTCGGCGAGTGCGGAGAGCGGCGCCAGAAACAGGATCAGAAGAAATCTTCGCATCGGAATCCTCATGGGTGTGTCCGACTGAGACAGGCGCTATGGGGTTTAGTTGTTAACCTCACCAGAGCTGAAAACAGAATCCCCGCAAGCTTTTCACCGCTATCTCCAGCCTGTGAATTGCGTGCGGGGGATCACTGCGGCACTGCTTTATCGCGTTTACTTCTTGTAGAACACGTAGTCGGCGGAGTAGTTGACGGTCTTTTTCGCGCCTGATGTCGATGCGTTGCACGGCTCGGCCGGCGCTACCCCGCCCTTCGTATTCAGGCGCTGGATATAAGTCACGCCGCTAAACGCTCCCGAGCCCGTGGCCGGAATCGCCTGCACCAGCTGCATCGGGATGTTGCCGGCAGGCGAGGGTGAAACCGCGAGCTGCTTGCCGGTGACCTTGCTGCCGTCGCTGTGCTCCCAGGTCGGCCCGCCGTAATACTTGCCGACCACGGCGCCGCCTTTGTCGGTCAATTTCGCGTTTGGTCCGGCGAAAGCCCATTCGAAGGTATCCGCAGCACCGGCTTTGGCGCGGCATTCATAAGTCAGGAGGCCGGCGCCGTTCAACGTCATGGATAGCTTGTTGCCGGACGGCACGGCGACCGCGGCCGGAACATCCGGCGCGGCAGTCGAGTGCCGGCGCATGCGGCCAGAACGACAGGCAAGGTCGCGATGATTGCGGGTCGAATCAGCTTTTTCATATGTTCTCCAGGTTGAAGGACAAAATTGCACCATAAGGTACGATTACTAGTACACATGACAGATGCATTCGGATGCTTAGTGACTGCTAATGCTGCTCGGAAGGCGGCACCAGGATTTCGCGGTTGCCGTTATTCTGCATCGCCGAAACCATGCCGGCGCGCTCCATTTGCTCGATCAGCCGGGCGGCGCGGTTATAGCCGATGCGCAAATGGCGCTGCACCAGCGAAATCGACGCGCGCCGCGATTTCAATACGATGGCGACGGCTTCGTCGTACAGGGCGTCGGACTCCGGGTTTCCGTCTTCCAGCGCGGCTTCCTCAAGCTCGCCTTCACCGCTCTGGATGATGCCGTCGACATACTGCGGCGCGCCCAGCGATTTCAGATATT
>JACMKV010000003.1 GCA_014379915.1 Burkholderiales bacterium | reverse complement strand
TGCGATGGCGCTGATGTTGGCCGGTGGGCAGATCGACGAAGAGCCCCCACTCGAATCCGGCGAGCCGGTCAAGCCGAAAATAATGGGACGCTTGCTCGAAGATGATCCCGCCGAAAAGGGAGCAGCGGCGGCGCGCCATGCGGCGGCACGAAATGCAGCCAAGGAAAAATCACGCGAGCTGCCACCACTCGAGTTCGCCGATGACAGGTCCGATTCCAAATCCAAATCGCGCAGCAAGTCGAAATCGAACGGCGTGCACAACGGAACCCACCGCGCGACACCCGCCGAGCAGGCTGCCGCCGGGATGGATCCGATCGAAGATTTGATTTCGCAGATCATGGTGCATGAGCCCGAGCCGCGGGAGCATGAGATCGGGCGGCGGCCGCATGCTGCCGCTGCGCCGGCTGCGCGTTCCAGTGAGACCCCGGCGAGGCGCAAGCCCGATACGATTTCGCCCAACGTGCCGCTGCGCGAGCTGGTGCTCGCGTGGTACGAAGCGCGTGGTTACCGCGGGTCTCCCGCGTCGCCGGCAGTGTGGCCGATCGAGCTCGTACTGCGCCATCGCCAAGACGCCGCGCGTGCCTATGCGTTCGTCGTACAAACCGATCACGTATCGGTCGATCGCATCACCGCGCTGATCGAGCAGGCGCGCGAGATCGGCATGATGCGTGTGGCCGTGATTGCCGAAGCAGGATACGAAAGCGGTGCGAAGGAAGTTGCCAAGCGCCGCCACGTGCGCCTGATCGATCGCTCGGCGATGGAGGCCGAGTTGTCCGAGCTGAAATTGCCCACCGCGGCGAAAATCATTGCGGTCGCGCGCAAGCGCTCCGCTGCTGAACCATCGCCGGCCTAGAGCACCGGTCTGAACCGCCCGCCTAGATAACGCGCCTGCTCAAGGCGCCGTTTTGTTTTCGAGTTCCGTCAGCCTGCGCTCGAGTGCTTCAAGCTTGGCGCGCGTTTTCGCAAGCACCTTGGTTTGCGTATCGAATTCCTCGCGCGTCACGAGCTCCAGACGTGCGAACTGCTGCGTTAAAAGCGCCTTCACATTTTTTTGCATGTCGGCCGCGGGCGTGTTGCGCATCAGCGCCGCCAGCCGGTCCTGCAGATCATCCAGAAACGAAACCTTATCCATGACGTGAATTTAGCCTATCGCGAGGTTCGAGGCGCGCGCTCCGCACGCGTGCGCTCTCGCACTGACATCGTGCATGAGGTGCAGTAATCCCCGATATTTGCACCGAGATCGACCATTTTGGCACTGCAACAAATGGCATACATGTTGCGTAGAGCCCATCGATCTGTTTTCACATCAAACAATCGAGGGGATAAGAACATGAGAACAACGCTGGTCGCTTGCGCTATTGCCATTGCTAGTGCCGCACCAATGGGCGTCTCGGCACAAACAACTGCACCGCCATCAACTGCGGCCAAACCCGAGCCTGAATTCACGTTCACGGGTAATGCGGGATTGTTCAGCGACTACCGCTATCGCGGCTATTCGCAAACCGACTACAAACCCGCGTTCCAGGGCGGCTTCGACTTCGCTCACAAGTCGGGCTTCTATCTGGGCAACTGGAACTCGAATGTCTCGTCGGTGCTGTTTAACGGTGCCAGCCTTGAAATGGATTTCTACGGCGGCTACAAGACGACATTCGGTGACTTCGGTTTGGATGTTGGAGTGCTCTATTACTACTACCCGGGTACAGGCAAGTATGTATCAGGCTACAAGCCGGACTTCTTGGAAGGCTATATCGGTGGCACTTGGGGGCCAATGTCGCTGAAGTACTTCTACGGCTTCACTGACTACTTCGATTTGAAAGCGCCGGGCGTCGACACAAAAGGTTCGCAGTACTTGGATTTCTCCGTTGCTTACCCATTTGACGGCGGCTGGGCGGTCCAGGCACACGCTGGCTGGCAGAAAATCAACAACGGGCAGCAGGTCGGGCTGATCGACGATACCTACTTCGACTACAAACTGGGCGTAACTTACGACATTGCAGCCTCCGGCTGGATCGCAGGACTCGCACTCGTTGGCACCAACGAGAAGAAGCTTTTTCTAAAATCCGATTTGTCGGAAGGCGCCGGCAAGACGGGCGTCGTGGTTTCGTTGACCAAGACGTTTTAAGCGACAGCGAGGAACTCAAGCGATGAAACTAATCACCGCCGTTATCAAGCCCTTCAAGCTTGACGAGGTGCGTGAGGCGTTGTCCGCCGTCGGCGTGCAGGGCATCACGGTCACCGAGGTCAAAGGCTTTGGGCGCCAAAAAGGTCATACCGAGTTGTATCGGGGCGCCGAGTACGTCGTCGATTTTTTGCCGAAGGTGAAAATCGAAGCCGCCGTGTCTGAGGACATTGTCGAGCGCGCGATCGAAGCGATCGAAGCCTCGGCGCGGACCGGCAAGATCGGCGACGGCAAGGTATTCGTATTCGATCTCGAGCATGTCCTTCGCATCCGAACCGGCGAGACCGGCAAGGAAGCGCTCTAACCCGATGAGGATGACGATGAAGAAACTGATGGTCATGCTCCTCGCTGCAGGAGCGTTTGCGATTGGATCGCTGTCGCCTGCGATCGCGCAGTACGAAAATCCCAAGCCGGGTGAAGCGGCGAAGGCCGACGCTGCTGTTGCGCCAACGAAGGCTGAAGTGACCGCACCTGCGGCGGCCGTGGCGCAAGCACCCGCAACTCCTGCGGCATCTCCTGCCGCTCCGGCTCCGGCGGCCGCTGCACCCGCAACCGATGCGCCGAAGCCTCCCAATGTCAACAAGGGCGACACCGCCTTCATGTACGCCGCCACGATGATGGTCATCCTGATGACCATTCCCGGGCTTGCATTGTTCTACGGCGGCTTGGTGCGCTCGAAGAACATGCTGTCGGTGTTGATGCAGGTGTTCGTCACCTTCGCGCTGATCTCGATCCTGTGGATGATCTACGGTTACTCGCTTGCATTTACTGGCGGCGGACCGTTCATCGGCGGGTTGTCGAAGATGTTTCTGTCTGGCATCACGCCTGAGTCTGCAGCGGCGACCTTCAGCAAGGACACCTACATTCCAGAGCTGATGTTTGTCGCGTT
>JACMKV010000095.1 GCA_014379915.1 Burkholderiales bacterium | reverse complement strand
TTGAATATCTGCAGCCCGCTCATCAGCAGAAGCACAAGGGCGATCACGTTGATCCAGTGCATGATCCGCACCGGCAACGTGTGTCGGTAATGGAGATAGGCTTGGGCGCCGGTTTCGGATTTTTGCATCGCTTTGGCCTAGGGCCTGTTCACCCTAGTTCGGTAAGGTAAACCAGATACGGATGTAACCGCCTGAGTTCTCGGCGCCTACCTTGCCGCCGTGCGCTTCGACGAGTTCCTTGACGATCGCAAGCCCGATGCCGGCGCCGCCGCCATTGCGCGAGCGCGATTTTTCGACGCGGTAGAAGCGTTCGAAAATCAGCGGAAGGTCTTCACCCGACAGCGGCTCGCCGGTGTTCGCGAACACGACTTTGATCGAGCCGGGCACAGGGTCGATTGCAACCCGGACGCGGCCGCCGTGCGGTGTGAACTTCCAGGCATTGTCGAGCAGGTTTTGCAAGACCTGGGCGAGCTTCTCGGCATCGGCGACGACTTCGATACGCTCGTTAGGAGTCCTGGTTTCGACCGCGATCGCTTTTTCGGCGAATTCGTTCTTGAACAAATTGAGGCTGTGGGAAAGGAGTTCCCCCAGATCGATTTTTCGACGTTCGAGCGTAAGACGCGCGGCGTCGGCGACGCTTAAACTCAATATATCTTCGGCGAGGTTGCCGAGCCGCAACGTTTCCTGATGCAGCGATTCGAGGATTTTTTTCGAAGGCGGCAATATTCCGTCGCTCAATGCTTCGAGGTAGCCGCGTATGTTAGTTAGCGGCGCGCGTAGTTCGTGAGCGACGTCGATGACCATCTTCTTGCGGAGCTTTTCGAGCCTGTTCAAGTTGTCGATCATCATGTTGAAGGATTCCCCAAGGTGACCGATCTCGTCCGCGGATGAGACTTCAACTCGCCCGGTGTAGTCGCCCTCGGTAACTTTTCCGGTAATGGCAATCATCTGGTACAGGGGGCGCAGTATCATTTTGATCAGCACGAAGCTTAAGGCTAAAGCCAAGGCGATAGCGACTACGCCGGACCACAGCAAGTAGCGATGCACCGAGTCAAGGAACATGTCCATGACCTTGTCCTTTTGCGGTACACCAAATTCTTCGAGCAGCGAACTGAAATAATCGAGGGCGAAGAAATCGATCGCCAGCCAGACGATCACGAGCGCGATCGTAATAGCAAGCGCGATAATGCCGAGCAGCTTCCAGACGAGACGACTGCGTGCGGCACGTTTAGCCAAGCGTTGGCTGGGCAGCCTTTGCGGTCTCATCGGTGAACGCGTAGCCGAGTCCGCGCGCAGTCAGAATGTATTGAGGATGACAAGGCTCGGCTTCGACCTTGTGCCGCAGGTTGCCGATATGAACATCGATGACGCGGTCGACGACGACGCCGCCATCCGGGTAGAGGCGATTCATCAGCTCATCGCGCAGAAAAACCCGGCCCGGCGATCCCATCAGTGCTTCCAGCAGCCGATACTCGGAGCGCGTCAATTTGATCCGTCGGCCGTTCAAGGTGACTTGGCGCTTCTCGAAATCGAGCACCAGCGCGCCGCACGAGAACGCCTTTCGCGCTACAACGGGCTCCGCTGCGGTGCGGCGCAGAATCGCTTTGATCCGCGCGACCAGTTCACCGAAGCTGAAAGGTTTGGCGAGGTAATCATCAGCGCCCAGCGTAAATCCTTTAAGACGCTGATGTGCCTGGCCGAGTGCCGAGACGATCAAGATGGGCACGGCCGAAGAGCTACGGAGCCTGCGGCAGACCTCCCAGCCGTCGAGGTCGGGCAGCAGAATATCGAGCACAGTCAAAATGACGTTATGCCGCGCAGCCATTTCCAAAGCTTGTCGTCCCGAAAAGGCAGTAATGGTGTTATACCCTTCGCGCCTGAGATAGACCGACAAGAGGTCAGAAGTCGTAGGGTTATCTTCAACAATGAGGATCGATCCTGATGCGGCTGCAGGGTTCATCTCGCTACCTCTCTCGAAAGTATGCTAACTGGGGTATCCAGGAGAATTCCTTAGATAGGTCGGTTAGCGTCTGGCGAACTTACAGCAGCCGAGGGAGGGCGGTCTGTGTGTTATAAACAATCGGGAAGTGAGAGAAGCTGGAATCGAGCAAACCGCTTCCCCCAGGTCAGCAGCCGTCAGACTGGCATCGGGCTGATTGCAACGGAGCGCTTCCGCTTACGGCGCAACCGCCCAGAACCCAAGTCATCGCTGCGGCGACCAAGCGAGCGGCCAGCTTTGATTTGGATAGTGGGCTCACGCTCAATTACCGGTATCCAGGCTTCTCAGGAACGTCACCACGTCGGCGCGCTGCGCAGTATCGGTCAGATAAAACGGATGAGGAGCCGTGGCGCCGCGTGATTGA
>JACMKV010000094.1 GCA_014379915.1 Burkholderiales bacterium | reverse complement strand
TAGTTGAGGACGATAAGGGCGCGTTGTCTTATTGGGCGCTTCAGCACCCGCCGGGCAAGCCCGATTTTCATCATTCCGCCGCCTTTACGATCGAGCTCTATTGTCCTGAGTTGCTGATTAGCTGCAGAAAAGATGCCGAGAATCGGCGCCATACCGCGTTGCGAATTACGTTCCATGAGCTCGCCAGGTGTACAGGCTGTGGTTCGCGCCGCCTGTGGTTTGCACCTCTTGTGGCGCCGCTTTCGACACTTTTCTTGCCAGACCCAACGTTCACCCTGACTAATGCGCGAACCAGCAACTTAGGACACTCGCGAATAACATCAACCCTTTCAGGAGCATCGATTGAAGTTTGGAATGGATCGTTTGCTGGAAGAACCGGCGCTGCGCAAACCGCTCGCCGGACGCCGCGTCGCGCTATTGGCGCACCCGGCTTCGGTGACGGCGGACCTCGTGCACTCGCTCGATGCGCTGGCCGCTCTCGACGGCATCGAGCTGACTGCCGCTTTCGGTCCGCAACACGGATTGCGCGGCGACAAGCAGGACAACATGGTCGAGTCCGCGGATTTCCACGATCCGCTGCACGGCATTCCGGTATTCAGCCTGTATGGCGAAGTTCGCCGGCCGACTGCCGCGATGATGGACAGCTTCGACGTGCTGCTCGTCGACTTGCAGGACCTCGGCTGCCGCATCTACACGTTCATCACGACCTTGCGCTATGTTCTCGAAGCGGCTGCCGAGCGGCGCAAGGCGGTGTGGATACTCGATCGGCCGAATCCGGTCGGTCGTCCGGTTGAAGGCTTGACGTTGCGCGAAGGCTGGGAAAGCTTCGTCGGCGCCGGACCTATGCCGATGCGCCACGGCTTGACCCTGGGCGAGCTCGCGCGCTGGTTCATCCGCACGCTGCATCTCGACGTCGAATGCGAGATCGTGACGATGGCAGGCTGGCAGCCGTCGCGTGCCCCCGGCTACGGCTGGCCGCTAAGCGAACGCGCCTGGATCAATCCGAGCCCGAACGCGCCGAATCTTTCGATGGCGCGCTGCTATGCCGGAACTGTCATGCTTGAAGGCGCAACTTTGTCCGAAGGCCGCGGCACGACGCGGCCGCTGGAGTTGTTCGGCGCGCCCGATATCGAGCCGCGCCCGCTGCTGGCCATGATGGAACGACTCGCGCCGCGGTGGCTGCGCGGCTGCCGGCTGCGCGAATGCTGGTTCGAGCCGACGTTCCACAAGCACGTCGGCAAGCTGTGCGCCGGCGTGCAGATCCATGTCGAGGACGGCAGCTATGATCACGCCGCTTTCCAACCGTGGCGTTTGCAGAGCCTCGCGTTCAAAGCGTTGCGCAAGTTGCGCCCCGACTACGATCTGTGGCGCGATTTTTCCTACGAGTACGAACACGACCGCCTCGCCATCGATCTGATCAATGGCAGCGAGCTGTTGCGGCAGTGGGTCGACGATGCGGCAGCCGAACCTGGCGACCTCGACGCATTGACCGTGGCGGACGAAACGGCGTGGCTGGATGAACGCGAGGCGGTGTTGCTGTATCGCTGACCGCGATCAGGGGAGCCTCTGATCAAGTCCTCCGTGCGTGGTGAGCTAGCCTGTGCTGAGCCCGTCGAAGCGAACCATGAATGGAGGGCCTTTCTCTCAAATCAATGAGGTTCGTAATTACCCTTCGACAAACTCAGGGCGAACGGCGCTTAATCAGAGGTTCATTAAGCGAAAGGATAACTATCATGATCAAGCTATATCAATTCGAGCCCGCATTCGGCCTGCCGAATGCCAGTCCGTTCTGCATGAAGCTTGAGACTTATCTGCGCATGGCCGGCCTGCCGTTCGAGATTGCGCCCAATGCGAATATCATGAAAGCGCCGAAAGGCAAGATGCCGTATATCGAGGACAACGGTCGCGCGATCGCCGATTCGTCGCTGATCATCGAATACCTGAGGAAGACTTACGGCGACAGACTCGATGCGAAACTGACTTC
>JACMKV010000093.1 GCA_014379915.1 Burkholderiales bacterium | reverse complement strand
GTTGCGATCGACCAATGTCGCGCGAGGGTAGAAGCGCGGCTTCGCGTGCTGCCCTGCGGCGGACGATTCACCTGCCGCTTTCGATTGCGGTGCGCCGAACGTGGCGGCGGTTGCGCAAAACTTCACGAAATCGCGTCGTTGCATGGGTTGTTCTCCGTTGGATATCCGCTCGCTGCCTTTCGACGGACCTCGAAAACTGGCGGTTAGTTCTGCGCGTCGTTCCGACCGCTGCGACCTGCTAGTTCTCAGTAGTTCGCGAAATAATCAGGACGGCGTTTGAGGCTGGCAATGAAAAGTGCCGAAATCGGCGCCAGAGAGACGAGCCGCAAACCACAGCCTGTATAGCTTGCGGGAATACACAACGCGGTATGGCGACGATTCTCGGCATCTTTTCAGTAGCGAATTAAACAGCAACTGTGCCGATTAAGCCATGCCGGGTTCTGCGGCGTGGTAAGGCTGGCCGGATTTGAAGATGGCATTGCTGCGCTCGCTGCGTTTTTCAACAGCCTGTTATTGGTTGAGCCTGTCGGCGAGCGCGGCGATCTCGCCGGCTTCGAATACCGGCACGAACAGCGTTTGTTGGTGCAGACGAACGCCGCGGCGCGGCCGAGTTGCGGGTATTGGACATCGGCGTTCGGCATCGCGCCTTCGGTTTTGTCCCACCATTCGATACGGCGATTGATGGCGGGATAGCGCAAGGCTGCGCGGTAAAGCTGCGCCGCTTTCGCGTCGCGCTTGTCGCCGACCACGGTGATGTGGACCGGCTCGTTCGCCAGCTCGTCGGCGGCGAGCAGGATTCCGGCATCGGTCAGGCGAAACAACGCGATGTCCGGCGTGACCAGAAAGCGCATCGCGTGCTCTGCCGATTT
Source organism: Burkholderiales bacterium (assembly GCA_014379915.1). Lineage (GTDB taxonomy): Bacteria > Pseudomonadota > Gammaproteobacteria > Burkholderiales > JACMKV01 > JACMKV01. Next base: position 1,216 of record JACMKV010000093.1, on the reverse strand, counting down.
CCGGTACGAATCTTGTCCCGTATAGCGCGCCAGTTGATTGAAAAATCGCGCGGCTGAAATATTCTCTTCAGTCGTCGGCCGCGGCTTCAGCGGGCCCGATCCCACCGCCGTGGCGAAGCCTGCTTCGGCATCGAAGTTATTTCGGACAAAGTTGGCGGCCTGCTCGGCGCGGCCAAGCCAGGCGCGATCGGCGGTAGCAAGGTATAGCGCCAGGAAGGCGCGGCCCATGGCGAGCGTGTCCTCGAGATACGGGCCGGCCCGGTCGACCTCGTCGTGGCGAAAGCCGCCGTCTTTGGTCGCTCGATGTTCGATGATCCAGTTGGCGGCCGTGACCGCGTCGTCCAGATATTTCCGTTCACCGGACGCGGCATATAGCGTCGCCAGACCGGTAATCATCCAGCCGTTTTCGCGCGCATAGATGTGCTTGTCGACCTTGGGAATGCCGAGCTTGCGCCGCGCCGCGTCATTGAGCGCGAAATAATCTTCGCTATGCTGACCCCTGATCAGGTCGGCATCCTGGCTCGTGTAGAACGCCCCTTCCGGACTCGTCAGAAACGCGTTCAGATAGCGATGGATATCGGAACCGGCCCGCAGGTATTTCGGATCGGAAAACTGCGCGTAGGCGAGCGCGAAGATGCGCATGTATTCGGCCTGCACCTGCATGATTTTTTCGAAATGCGCGTGCTTCCAGTCGCCGTGCGTCGAGTACTGGTAAACGCCGCCCCATGCCGGATCGATCAGATTGAGCGCGCCATCGAGCGTCTGCCGGGCGATTTTCGATGACGTCGTATCGCCCTGTTTCGCTCGCCACAACGCATACTCGACGGTGTCGCGGTCCATGAATTTTTGCGCCTGTTTGAGGCCGCCGATCGTGAAATTGTGCGTCTCGGTGTAACGCTTCAGCAATTCCTTCCGGACTGCAACCAGCAGCAGCGGTTCGCGCGCGAATTCGTTGACGACCTTGCTGTCGCGATACAAAACCGGGATCGGGTCGTCGATGATCGCGGCGAGCATCGACATCATGTTTTTGGATTCGATGTAGCCCGCCCGCTTTACGATTTCCTCGCCGTTGGCATTGAACACGATAGTCGCCGGCCAGCCGTAATTTTCGTAGCGTCGCGATAAATCCGGGCGCGCGTCCTGATCGACTCGCACCGGAATATAGCGCGACTCGATCAGCTTTATGACGTCGGGATCGCTGTAGGTTTCGCGGTCC
>JACMKV010000092.1 GCA_014379915.1 Burkholderiales bacterium | reverse complement strand
TTGCCCGTCGCGGCAAAGGTCTGCCCGCCCGCGTCATTCCGCTCGAAACGCATCACATTGCCGCACTCGGATTGGACCTGATGCTCGGCAGTATCGCGCTGGGCGCATCCCAGGTTGTCGTGCTGAGCGCAGGATCGGAGGCGCCAGAATATCGCGATTCGCTGCGTCGGCAAATGGATATCGCCTAGGAAATATTGCAAGGCATGGGGTATGCCGGGCAGCATTTCGACTTGATCGGTGCGGAAGATGTGGCCGTTTTCGAACGGGCGATCTGGCAGCTCGAGCCGGCGCAAACGCCCAGACCTGCAACGTTCAATCTGTCGAACGAAAAGCGCACGACGCTCGATTTCTGTTTCGATCACCTGGCGAAAAATGCGCCTCAAGCGCGCGCCGAAATCGCGCTGTCGGCTGGAGCGCCGTATGGGGCGATCGCAGTCAACAAAGACCGCTGCACCTTGTGCATGTCGTGTGTCGGCGCGTGCCCGGAAAATGCGCTTCTCGATTCGAAGGAATTTCCACAGCTTCGCTTTGTCGAGCGCAACTGCGTGCAATGCGGATTGTGCGAGAACACCTGCCCTGAAGACGCGATTACCCTGACGCCGCGTTTATTGCTCGGCAAGGAAGCGAAAAGCGAGCGCGTGTTGAACGAGGCCGAAATATTCGCCTGTGTGCGCTGCCAGAAGCCATTCGCTACCCGGCAGATGATAGACAATATGCTGGGCAAGCTCGGTGCGCATTCGATGTTCACATCGCCGGCTGCGCTGCACCGCCTCAAAATGTGCGCCGACTGCCGCGTGCTCGATATGATGGCGAATGTCGATCATGGCTCCATTCTGGAAACAACCAAATGACGGCCGCTGATATCGCTGTCGCCCGCAAGGCGCTGCCCGAGATCGACAACGAGGACCGCGCACGCGCCGATTTTTACGGTTTGATCGCGAACCTGTTTTACGCCGCGCCGTCAGCGCAGCTGCTGGCTATAATCGTGGCTGCCGATGATTCGGTTGGAGCTGGCGAGGGAAGCGGTTTTTTCCGAAGCTGGCAACAACTGCAGCGGGCGGCTCGCAACGCCGACCTCAACGCGCTACGCGAAGAATACGAGACGCTGTTCGTCGGCGTCGGCCGCGGACTTGTCGTGCCGTACGCTTCGTATTATCTGACCGGTTTTTTGATGGAGAAACCGCTGGCCAGATTGCGCTCTGATCTCGCCACGCTGGGGTTGGCGCGTCGCGGCAAGGTCCATGAGCCAGAGGACCACATCTCAGCGTTGTGCGATGTGATGCGACTCCTGATTACCGGCTCGAATACTCGTCCTGCCGCTGATTTGCAGCAGCAGCGGGAGTTTTTCGACCGACACCTGAAGCCATGGTACGCACGCCTGCATGAGGATTTACAGAAAACCGGGACAGCGATTTTCTATAAAGCCGTCGGCGACTTCGCCCAGGCTTTTTTTGATCTGGAAGTTGAATCATTCGATATAGATTAGTTATAAAACGGTAACCGGTGGGCAAACAAGTTCGAGGAGAACAATGATGAGCACAGCTAGCAAGACAACCAGCACCAGCCGTAGAAAATTCATTGCGACGTTGGGATTGGGCGGCGCCGCGGCAGCGGTCGCGGTCGTACTGAAAGGGCAAGCCGAGCCGGAAAAGCTTGCAGCCGGCAGTGCCAGCGACAAGCCGGCCGACAACGGCTACAAGCTCACCAGCCACATCCGTAACTACTACCGAACCACTCAAGTCTGATCGCGAGGAGAGCCGACATGCTGCTAACCAAAAAGTTCACGACCGAAATGGGAAAAGGCGCCAGCGGCAGCAAGCGCCTGAGCCGGCACGCCACCGGCTTTCTGGCTGCGACCATGGATCGCCGTACCTTTCTCAAACGTTCGGGTGTCGCCGCTGGCGCCGGTGCTGCGCTCAGCCAACTGCCGTTCAATATGATCAGCGAAGCGAAGGCTGCCGATGCAAAGCCGGCGCAGGGCGGTGAGGTTGTAGTCAGACGCACGGTCTGTACGCACTGTTCGGTGGGCTGCGCGGTGGATGCGGTTGTCGAGAACGGCGTCTGGGTGCGTCAGGAACCGGTATTCGATTCGCCGCTGAATCTCGGAGCGCATTGCGCGAAGGGTGCGTCGGTACGCGAGCACGGCCATGGTGAGCATCGGCTGAAATACCCGATGAAGCTCGTCAACGGCAAGTATCAAAAGATTTCGTGGGACCAGGCGATCAACGAAGTCGGCGATAAGCTGCTCGCGATCCGCAAGGAAAGCTCGCCGGAAGCGGTCTACTGGATCGGATCGTCGAAGCACAACAACGAACAAGCGTATCTGCTGTGCAAGTTCGCGCGCATGTTCGGCTCCAACAATATCGATCACCAGGCGCGTATCTGCCATTCGACTACTGTGGCGGGGGTAGCCAACACCTGGGGCTATGGCGCGATGACCAATTCGTACAACGACGAGGCCAACTCGAAATCGCTGCTGTTCCTCGGCAGCAATGCGGCGGAGGCGCATCCGGTTTCGATGCTGCATACGCTGCATGCGAAGGAGAACGGCGCTAAAGTCATCGTCGTCGACCCGCGTTTCACGCGCACGGCGGCCAAGGCCGACATGTTTTTCCGCATCCGTTCGGGCACTGATATCCCGTTCATTTACGGGATGCTCTATCACATCTTCAATAACGGGTGGGAAGACAAGGAATTCATCCAGGCCCGCGTGTTCGGCATGGACAAGGTCCGCGAAGAAGTCATGAAGTGGACGCCCGACGTCGTCGAGAACGCGTGCGGCATGCCCGAGGCGGACGTGCTCAAAGTCGCCGAAACCATGGCCAAAAACAAGCCCGGTTTCATCATCTGGGCGATGGGTCAGACCCAGCACACGATCGGCAATGCGGTCGTGCGTGCCAGCTGCATCTTGCAGCTCGCCCTCGGCAACATCGGCGTCTCGGGCGGCGGCACCAACATTTACCGCGGTCACGATAACGTTCAGGGCGCAACCGACGTCGGCCCGAACCCCGATTCGCTGCCCGGCTACTATGGTCTGGCCGAGGGTTCATGGAAACACTGGGCCGCGGTCTGGGGCGTCGATTACGAATGGCTGAAAGGCCGTTACGTTTCGAAAGAGATGATGGAAAAACCGGGCATGACGGTTTCGCGCTGGATCGACGGCGTGCTCGAGAAAAACGAAAACATCGACCAGGAACCGAATCTGCGCGCAGTGGTTTATTGGGGCCATGCGCCAAACAGCCAGACGCGCGGCGTCGAGATGGTCGAAGCGATGAAAAAGCTCGATTTGATCGTCGTGGTCGATCCCTATCCGTCCGCGACTGCGGCGATGGCGGCGATGGTCAGGCAGGACGGCGTTTATTTGCTGCCGGCGGCGACCCAGTTCGAATGCGAAGGTTCGTGTACGGCGTCGAACCGCTCTCTGCAATGGCGCGAGAAAGTCATCGAACCGTTGTTCGAATCGAAGACCGATCACGAGATCATGTATCTGTTCTCGAAGAAATTCGGTTTCGACAAGGAGATGTTTAAGAACATCAAGGTCACCAATAACGTGCCGAGCATGGAAGACAGCTTGCGCGAAATCAATCGCGGCACCTTCACCATAGGTTACTCGGGTCAGTCGCCTGAGCGCCTGAAGCTGCATATGAAGAACATGCATACCTTCGACGTGAAGACGCTGCGCGCCAAAGGCGGCCCGTGCGATGGTGACTACTTCGGCCTGCCATGGCCGTGCTGGGGCACGCCTGAACTCAAGCATCCGGGCACGCCGAACCTGTATGACACTTCGAAAGAGGTCAAGGACGGCGGCCTCAATTTCCGCGCCGGCTTCGGTATCGAGCGCGACGGTGTCAGTCTGCTGGCAGAAGATGGCTCGCATTCGAAGAATGCCGATCTGACCACCGGCTATCCGGAGTTCGATCACGTGCTGCTTAAAAAACTCGGCTGGTGGGAAGAGCTGACTGATGCCGAGAAAGCCAAGGCAGAAGGTAAAAACTGGAAAACCGATCTGTCGGGCGGCATCATCCGCGTCGCCATCAAACACGGCTGCGCGCCGTTCGGCAACGGCAAGGCGCGTGCGGTCGTGTGGAATTTCCCGGATCCGGTGCCGCTGCATCGCGAACCAATCTTCTCGCCGCGCCCCGATCTGGTCGCCAAGTATCCGAGTCACGACGACAAGAAAGTGTTCTGGCGCTTGCCGACGCTCTACAAGACCCTCCAGCAGGCCGCCGATTACTCGAAAGACTATCCGCTGATCATGACCAGCGGACGCCTCGTCGAATACGAAGGCGGCGGCGAGGAAACCCGCTCCAACCCGTGGCTCGCGGAGCTGCAGCAAGAGATGTTCGCCGAGATCAACCCGAAAGATGCCAATGACAAGGGCGTTCGCAATGGTGAATACATCTGGGTCGAAACGCCGACCAAGGCGCGGCTAAAAGTCCGCGCGCAAGTGACCGAGCGAGTAGGGGCCGGAACCGTGTTTCTACCTTTCCACTTCTCAGGCTGGTGGATGGGTAAGGATCTGCTCGACAAGTACCCGGAAGGCGCTGCGCCGATCGTCCGCGGTGAATCGGTCAACACCGCGACGACTTACGGCTATGACGCCGTCACCATGATGCAGGAAACCAAAACCACCTTGTGCCGTTTTGCCAAGGCGTAGACAAACATCACTCAGCGAGGAGTTAGATCATGGCAAGAATGAAATTTCTGTGTGATGCGGAGCGCTGCATCGAATGCAACGGTTGCGTGACTGCGTGCAAAAACGAGAACGAAGTGCCGTGGGGTGTGAATCGACGCCGCGTCGTCACGCTGAACGACGGCGTTCCCGGCGAACGGTCGATGTCGGTGGCGTGCATGCATTGTTCGGACGCGCCGTGCATGGCGGTTTGCCCGGTCGATTGCTTCTACAAAACCGCGGAAGGCGTCGTCCTGCACGACAAGGACTTATGCATAGGCTGCGGCTATTGCTTTTACGCTTGTCCGTTCGGTGCGCCGCAGTTTCCGCAGGATGGGGCTTTCGGCTTGCGCGGCAAGATGGACAAATGCACGTTCTGCGCCGGCGGACCCGAGGCCAACGGCTCGGAGGCCGAATTCAAAAAATACGGCCGCAATCGTTTGTCCGAAGGCAAGCTCCCGGCGTGCGCGGAAATGTGTTCGACCAAGGCATTGCTGGGCGGCGATGGCGATGTGATTGCCGACATCTACCGTACCCGCGTTACGCGTCGCGGCAAAGGCTCCGAAGTCTGGGGCTGGGGGACCGCTTACGGCAGGCCGGATCAGCAGCCGCAAACGCCGCCGCAACAGCAACCGCAAGGAGGGAACAAGTCATGACCGTTCGACGTCTGCTCGCGATTCCTTTAGCGGTCTGCCTGGTTGCGCTGGGTGTTGCCGGCTGCGGCGAAAAACCGCAAGTCGTCAACTACAAGCAGGGCAAATATCAGGGCAAACCCGACAGCCTGGCGTGGGAAAACGAACGTTTCAAAGGCGATCAGACCGCGTGGGAAATGCAGATGCGCCAGCGCAATCTCGCGCAGAACGAATATCAGCGCATCAACTAAACGGGCGGAGGGCCATATATGTCGAGCAGAGTTGTGCTGACCGCGTTGTCGCATTTGCTGTTGGTTTTGACGCTCGCAAGCGTGGTTCCGGTGTGGGCGGACGAGAAGCAGCCCTATGTGACGTCGCCGCCTTCATCGTCCGACGAGCGAACGACCAATCAGGTCGAGCGTCAGCAGACGCAACCATTCAACAACGCGCCGCTGTGGCGCGAGGTGCGCTCGGGAGATCCCGGCATCACGCAAGTCAAGGGTATCGAGACCGGCGTACTCGTACAACCGCAAGGCGAGGCGTGGCGTACGCTACGCAATGGGCCGGTGATTTTGTATGGCGGTATCCTGTTGCTGGTCGTGCCCGCCGCCATCCTGCTGTTTTTTGCCTGGCGCGGATCATTGAAGATGCACAGTCCGCCTTCGGGGCGGCTGATCCAACGCTTTACGAGTTGGGAGCGGCTGATCCATTGGCTTACGGCGATCAGCTTCGTGGTCCTGGCGTTTTCGGGGATTCTGATGTTGTTCGGCAAGTACATTGTGCTGCCGCTGTTCGGCTATACCTTGTTTTCGTGGATCGCAATCGTCTCGAAAAATCTGCACAACTTTGTCGGACCGCTGTTCGTATTTTGCACCGTGTTGATGTTCTTTACGTTTGTCGGCGGCAATTTCTGGCGCGTCTACGACTGGAAGTGGATAAAAAAAGGCGGCGGCATGGTCAGCGGCGAGCACGTGCCGGCCGGCAAATACAATGCAGGTGAAAAGCTCTGGTTTTGGGGCGGTGTGACTTTGCTCGGCATCGTAGTCAGCGCATCCGGCCTGATTCTCGACTTTCCGAACTTCGATCAGGGGCGCGGTTTGATGCAGCAAGCCAATATAGTGCATGGGGTAGCCGCTTTGTTCTATATGGCGGCATCGCTCGGACATATTTACCTCGGCACCATAGGCATGCAGGGCGCATATCGAGCCATGCGACATGGTACCGTCGACGAAACCTGGGCCAGGGAGCATCACGAATACTGGTACGACGATCTGAAAGCGCGAAATGTCGTTGCATCGCCGTCGACTCACTCGACACCCGGCCCTCGTGCGCAGCCGCAACACGGGTAAGACCATTCTCTTCCTTCAATAAGGAATCAGCCATGAGATTTTCGAAACTGAGCACGCTTCTCATCGCAGCGGCGTTCGGATTGTTGAGCGGTATCGCCGGGGCCAAGCTGCCGCTCCCGTCTCCGGAGGCTCAGGCTAAGGCCGAAGAGGCGAAAACCAAGGCCGCAACCGCCGCGGAGGTCGATAAAGCGAATCTGGCAAAAGCGCAAGACCGTGTCGCCGCTCGCTACATCGAGCAGCAGAAGGCCAAGGGCGTCACTGTAAAGCCGACGCCTGTCGCGGCACCGGCCGCGGCGGCAACGCCGGCCTCGAGCCCGCAGGCCGCGGTGCCGAATCCGGGCGTGCAGAAGGTGCTGGCGCCCGAGGGCGGCACCCGGCAAAGTGCCGAGGCGCACTCAGCACCGGCTAATCCCGAAGGCGAACAGTCCAAGGATAGCAAAGCAGCGGAGAAAAAACCGCAGGACGACAAACCGAAATAAGCTGCTGATCTCTACGAAAAGGCGCATCGTGGGTGCGCCTTTTCGTTCCGATGCAACTTGCCGGATCGGTTATCTGAAAAATCAGACTGCCAATGCTGCCGAGCAATTCCAGCAGATTTGAAAGTTGCCGGGATTTTCCTCTCCGCAGTTAGTACACGAAGCAAGCCCCATCTCGACCGGACCGCGTTGGTACTCAAGCAATATTTTTTGGGCCCCGACAGAATCTTTCGGGTCACTCAGCCAGACTTCGGGATAGGCTTCGTTGAAGGGAATTTCGCCCAACCCGCCTTGCGCGTTCTGATTGAAAATGCGCGCTTCGATGCCCTCGTTCGCAAGCAGATTCAGAACGATATGGGCGTCGGGAAGATTGGCCGCGCTATACAGTTTCTTCATTGCCTGTGCTTAGGGCCTGTTAACAGGCCCTAGTAGGCGTGGCGCGCCAGCGATGTCGACTGCAGAATGGTCGTTGCCAGTTCTTCTATCGACTTGTTGGTCGTATCGAGGACCGGTATCCCCTCCTTGCGCATCAGGGCTTCGGCTTCCCGCGCTTCGAACTCGCAATTGATCATCGCCGCGTCAGGATTGCGTTCACTGCGAATCTGCCGCAGGCGCTCAGGCGTGATGGTGAGCCCGTAAAGCTTGGGCCGAACCGATTTCAGCGGCGCCGGCAATTGCATCGAGCTGAAGTTTTCCGGATTCAACGGAAAGTTTGCCGCGCGCACGCCATAGTGCATCGCCATATACAAACTGATCGGTGTTTTACCGCAGCGCGATACGCCAACCAGAATGACGTCAGCTTCCGTCAAGTCGCGCGTCGAAATGCCTGCGTCATGATTCAGCGCAAAGTTCACAGCCTCTATACGGCGCACATAATCCAGGCGATCACGGGCGTGGGAGCGGCCTATCGTATGTGATGACTTCATGCCGAGTTCGAGTTCGAGCGGCAAGATGAAGATTTCGAAGCAATCGAGGAACAGGCCGTTTGCCGAAGAGATTACGGCGCTTATCTGAGGATTGACCAGGGTGCCGAACACCAGCGGGCGTGCCCCATCGACCGCCGCTTTGTCGTTGATGCGATGCGCGACCGCATAGGCTTTTTCAACCGTATCGACGAAGGGTAAAACCGTTTCACTGAAGGCAACGTCGTCGAACTGAGTCAGAAGCGCGTGTCCAAGCGCTTCCACGGTAATGCCGGTCCGGTCTGAAACGAAGAAGGCTGCGCGCTGGGTCATCGTATCGGGCAGGGGAGCGTCGCAAATGCGCGATATTCACTTTAGCACAAAGTGTTTTTGCCCGGCTACGCTTCCCAGGACTAACTCGTTCGATCCATTTAGTGCGAGGTCCTTGAACGCTCGATGCGGTGGACTTGGCAAGCGGCAAGCAGCAAGCGACTTGAATTGCCGTGTTGCGGTGAGGTTGGTGGGCGGCACTGGGTTCGAACCAGTGACCCCTGCCGTGTGAAGGCAGTGCTCTACCACTGAGCTAGCCACCCGAAGCGCGAATTAGATCATGGCGTCAGACGCCCGGTCAATTTGCCCGCGGCATTACCGTCCCGTTTCAAGTCCCGAGGCGATGCAATCCGCAGCTCGTTACAATATCGCTTTCTTTTCGCATAAAAATGGAAAACATTCGAACGCGTTTCGCGCCGAGCCCGACAGGTTCCCTGCATATCGGCGGCGCTCGCACGGCTCTGTTCGCCTGGGCTTTCGCGCGGCGGTACGGCGGGAAATTCGTGCTGCGCATCGAAGATACCGATATCGAGCGCTCGACCCAGGCTTCGGTCGATGCCATTCTCGACAGCATGCGCTGGCTGGGACTCGATTACGACGAAGGCCCTTATTATCAGAGCGCACGGATAGTGCGCTATCGCGAAGTCATCCAGCGCTTGCTCGATAAGGGCAAAGCTTATTACTGCTATGCGAGCAAGTCCGAGTTAGAGGCGCTGCGCGAAACACAGCGCGCCAAGGGGCTGAAGCCTCGTTACGACGGACGCTGGCGTGATTCCAAGGCTGCGCCGCCGGCGGACGTGGATCCCGTCGTGCGCTTCAAAAATCCGCTCGCTGGTGAAGTCGTATTCGACGACCTGATCAAGGGCCGCATCGCTGTAGATAATCAGGAGCTTGATGACCTGATCATTGCGCGCGCCGACGGCACGCCAACCTATAATTTTTGCGTTGTCGTCGATGACTACGACATGAACATCACGCACGTGATTCGCGGCGACGATCACGTCAACAACACGCCGCGCCAGATCAATATCCTGACCGCGCTGGGCGCTTCCATCCCGCGCTACGCGCACGTGCCGATGATCCTCGGCGGTGACGGCGAGCGTTTATCCAAGCGTCACGGCGCCGTCAGCGTGATGCAATATCGCGATGAAGGCTATCTACCGCAAGCGCTGCTTAACTATCTGGCGCGGCTCGGCTGGGCGCATGGCGATGCCGAGATTTTTTCGATCGCTCAATTCGTGGATTGGTTTGGCCTCGCCGCGATCAATAATTCGCCTGCGCGGTTCGATCCCGGAAAATTGCTGTGGGTGAATCAGCAGCATGTGAGAGCGATGAACGATTCGGAATTGGCCGAACTGGTCGCGCCGCTGATGGAACAGGACGGAATCGAGCTGGCGCCGCAACCGGTCCTGTCCGACGTGATCGCCCTGCTCAAGGAGCGCAGCCAGACGCTGCAGCAGCTCGCGCGATCGGCGTCGTGGTTCTATCGCGCGCCGCAACCCGTGGAAGAAATGCGCCGCGAGTATCTCACTAAGGACATCAAGCCTTCGATCATGGCGCTTCGGGAAAAGCTCGGCACGACCGAATGGAACAGGGAGGCAATCAGCAAGGCGCTGAAATCGGTAGCCTCGGAACACGACCTGAAGTTTCCTGAGCTGGCTATGCCGTTACGGGCGATCGTCGCCGGACAGACGCAAACGCCGGCGATCGACGCGACGCTGCATGTGCTTGGAAAGCAGTCCGTGTTGAATCGTATCGACGCGCAACTGCAGCACTTCCCGGCCTGAGGTTTCTTTACAGCGCTTGCGCCGCGCCAGTATAATTCGCGTGCTTTTCGGGGGTATAGCTCAGCTGGGAGAGCGCTTGCATGGCATGCAAGAGGTCAGCGGTTCGATCCCGCTTACCTCCACCAAGCTTCCAACACCGGGCTCACCTTTTATAGCTCCGTCCCCATCGTCTAGAGGCCTAGGACATCGCCCTTTCACGGCGGTAACACGAGTTCGAATCTCGTTGGGGACGCCACAAAAAAAATTAGTTGGAGTTTTAGTCGTTGGTCAAGCGCGCAATCCTCGTAACTTTCTCCTAATTCGCGGCGCGGAAATAGGCGTACAAGTCGAATCGAGTTTATGCATTTCGTTTTCGGCGCTGAGTGCAGCATCGGCGTTGAAGTTCAAATGACACGGATATTGATGTGCTGTTTGCCGCGTTCTCAAAATCTTCTACTGTCGGTTTTGCCATGCCTATGCAAAGCGGGCAATTCAGAGTTTCAGGATTCAGCTTGCAAGGGATTAATCAAGTAGAAGCGCTCGGACATGCTAGGAAGGCCTGGCCGGAGCGTAGTCCTTGGCAACCGATACGAGATACAACGGTATAACCTCACCCGCTTCCCCAATGCCAGGAATAAAAAAGCGGAACCGCGTATGTTTATTCGGGAAAAATTAAAGGGAAGGAAAATTAAAGCTAACCCTGTTGCTACTGCTCATCACCGGTTGCGCGACTGGAGAACGTGTCGTAGATGTTCAAGAGGGAATGACCAAGGAGCAGGTTATTGCAATTATTGGCAGCCAGACGGTTTTAAGCGAAGCGGCGAATTTGAGGCGTTACGCTACACGAGTCGGCTTATAAGCGGATGGTCTTGGGCTCGTACTGATTACTCCGTCATCTGCGGGAAGCGTCCAAACTGTCTCGACATCAGCCACCTCGGGCCGATGCAGGGCCTGAAGACTCCGAAGCAAAACCGCAATTTTCACCAAACACCCGTACAATTGATTGCAATGGATTCACTCGCCCGCTCAGCGATAGATTGATGGTTGGCGAAAAGGGGCGTCCAGATCCCTATTCGCCGGATTGTGATCTGAGGGAATGAGAGAAACACCCTCTTGGATCGATAACAGCGAGGCCACTCTATGACGTTAGTTCAAAATCACACTGCGGCACCCGTCGCCGAGCCAGGCGCATTGGAACTGGCTTTGGAGCGAAGCCAAGGCGTGAAAGCAAAGGTGGAAGCGTGTGCCGATGACCTTGGCTCGGCCAATGATATCGTGAAGAAAAAGATAGCCGAAGGTGCGACCACGCTGTCGGCGCATAAGGCGCTGGTCGAAAGTGAAACAGTCGAAAGCAAAGTGCAGGAATGCGCCGACGACTTGCATGAAGTGACCGAAACCTTGGCCCAAGGGATCGACGATCTCAAACAGACCGAGATCGCTTTGATCCAGTCCCGGAAGGCTTTGGCAGCTACCGAGGCTGCGTTGGCGACTGCCCAGGAAGAGGAGAAAAAGGCAAGGCTGCGGGCGTTGCATGACTCTACGACGGGTCTGCCAAATCGTGACCTATTCGACGACCGGCTGGCGCATGCAATTTCACTGGCCGAGCGGCACGATTGGACGCTGGTGGTGATGTTCCTCGACCTGGATCGCTTCAAGAGCATCAATGACACGCATGGTCACGCCGCGGGCGACTTGGTATTGAAGGAAGTAGCGAGACGCCTGTTAAAACACTCTCGCAACGAGGACACGGTGTGCCGTAATGGTGGTGATGAATTCCTGTACTTATTGATGAACCCACAAGGCAGCGAAAATATTGAGCGAATGGCGGGCCTCGTTTTGAAGAATATTGCTCAGCCTATCGACATTGGTGACCTACAACTTGTCATCGAACCGAGTATCGGCATCGCCGTTTATCCTGACAACGGCATCACCGGAGAACAATTGATAAGAAATGCTGACACCGCCATGTACCGAGCCAAAAAACGCATGAGTGGCTGTGTACTTTTTAATGCGTTGGAAACGGAAGGGATCTCAGCTTAAGCACCGAGGCTTCGGACTTAGCCTACGATTTTTTCCGTTTCGCGAGCAGACCCCTGCAAGTTCATGGGCGCCTGCTGCGCAAGCGCGGCGTCAAGCAATCAGGATACAAGTGCCATTGGTTCCTGCGTTAGGCAGCTGCCGCCGCCTGAAAAGCAAATCCATCGGCGCCGCGTCGCCGTTTCACAAGTTGTAGTTACATGTTTCAGTAACGCCTGAAGGTGCTCCAACGGGACGTCCGTCCCGCGGAGTGAAACGGGAAGTCGGTGCGACGGGCAATAGCCCAGTCAATGCCGACGCTGCCCTCGCAACGGTAGGTGAGTCAAGGCCGGCAAGACGCCACTGTGGAACGCACGGGAAGGCGCCGGTTTGCGGGACGTCTACGCGACGTCCCGGCTCACTAGCCCGGAGACCGGCCTTCAGGCAATCGACAACCAATGTTGCGGAGGGCGACATTATGTGGTTTGCCTATGTTCGTGTTCCATTCGATCGTCTCGATTCTGTTTCGCGTTGTCTGCAACCGCCGCCGGCGGCTGGGCTCGCTCGACATTTTGCTGTAGATATTCGGCCCAGCCGTCGCGACTCGGCGGATTTATCCGCGTCTGTAGCAAAGCCGGAATCGCCGTTTCAAATGCGATTTTGGCGGGCTGTGATTTTACCTTCGCGGATCACGGCCGCTTGTCCCGAGGCGCCGGCAATAACTGCATCGATATCGACCAAAATTTCAGGAGCAAGTCTTCTTGTGTTGCTGGTGCTCGCTCAACCGCTGCGGGCGCAGGAGGGGCCTGTCATGTCGATTCCGGAAACCGTCGTAACAGCAGCAAGAATCCGCCAGAATCTATCGGACACGCTGCAGCCGACCACGGTCATCGATGCCGATGACATTGTCCGCAGCGGACAACAAACGCTGCCCGAGTTGTTGCAAAGCCTGGGCGGGGTGGAGGTCACGAGCACCGGCGGCCCCGGTCAATCGAGCGGCGTGTTCATGCGTGGCGCGAATACTGATCACACGCTGGTGCTCGTCGATGGTTTGCGGATCAATTCGGCTACCGTCGGCACCACGGCGTTCGAGCATATACCGATCAACCAGATCGATCGCATAGAGATCGTTCCAGGCCCGCTCAGCAGCCTTTACGGTTCGGATGCGATTGGTGGAGTGATTCAAATTTTCACCAAAAGCGGTGCAACTAAAGCCAGCACATCGGCTGGCTACGGCAGCTACAACACGCGCAACGTTGATGGTTCTTTCAGCGGCAGCGCGAAAGACACCGATTTTACTTTGTCCGCCGGATACTACGAAACCGATGGTTTCGATGCGACCAAGCCTACCATCGCGTTCGACCAGCACAACGATGATCGCGATGGCTATCGCAATGCCAATGTTTCGGCCAGGCTCGCTCATCACTTCGACGCCGACAACAGCGTCGGCATCACCGCGTTTCACAGCGATGGCAGAACCGAATTCGACAATGGGCCGACCACCCGTGACGTAAACGATCAAAGCCTGAGCGCGTACTCGATATACAGCGAAAATAGGCTCACTTCGTTCTGGCAGAGCCTGCTGCGGTTCGGTACTGGCCGCGACGACGCTGTGTTCACGGGCGCTTTTCCGGCTGAATTCCGCACCGATCAGGATCAGGCAAGCTGGCAGAACACTTTCGCAGTCATTGGCGGCTCGCTGATTGCGGGAGGCGAGTATCGACGTGAAGAGATCAGCGGCGACACGATCTTCGTCCAGACCAGGCGCGACATCCGCTCCGGTTTCGCCGGTTACCGCGGGGACTACAGCAACCACGGTATCCAGTTCAATGCGCGGCACGACGACTACTCCGACTTCGGCGGGCGCACGACCGGATCGATCGGTTACGGCTACCGTCTGACTGACGCAGTGCGCTTGCGCGCTGCCGCGGGCACGGCGTTTCACGCGCCGACGTTCAACGATCTTTATTTTCCGGCGGATCCGATATTTGGCGGCGGTGGTAATCCCAATCTGGAACCCGAACGATCGCGCAGCCATGAGTTCGGCGTCGATTATCAGCGCGGCGCGCAGCGCTTTGCGGCGACCTATTTCGATAATCGGATTTCCGATCTGATCGTTTTCGATCTCGCTACCTTTACGCCGCAGAATCTCGAGAGCGCGCGTATTCGTGGCGGCGAATTCTCCTACAGCGGCACTGTGCTCGGCACCGAGCTGCGCGCGAAGTTCACTGCGCAGAATCCGGAAAATGTGCGAACCGGACTGCAGCTACAGCGCCGCGCCAGGCAGCACGGCAGCGTCGCGGCATCGCGTGCTTTCGGTGTATGGAAATTCGGCACGGAAGTGGTCGCGAGTTCGGAGCGCTTCGATTCGAATAGTGAAGACCCGGCGGCGCGGTTGGATGGTTACGCGCTGCTCAACCTGTACCTCACGCGCAGGCTCTCCACCCAGTGGGAAGTCGATGTGCGCTGGAACAACGTCACCGATCGCGACTACGAGCTCGCGCAGTATTTCAACACACCGGGCAGCAACGTATTCGTGAGCTTGCGCTGGACGCCGTCGCGCTGAAGGTTTTAGGGCCCCTGAATAAGTTGTGAATCCCGCGCAAGCGGGAAGCTAGAGTTGTCCAACGATCCGATTAATGCAAAGCCTCTGGATTCCCGCTTGCGCGGGAACGACGGCGATGGGACTTATTCATAGGTTCACTAAAGGTCATTGCCGGGAACCGATTCGTTCCGAGCTAAGCGAAATTACGATTTGACCGTGGCGCGCGCTTTTCGAATCTGGTTTGTGTTACTTGCTTTCGCCGGAATCGCGATGCTGGTCGCGTTGTCCATCGGGACGGTGCACATTTCAAGCCTCGATGTGATGCGGTTGCTGTTCCGTTCGGATGACACGGTCGCATCCGAGATCATCAATCGGCTGCGGCTGCCGCGCGCAATCGCCGCGTTCGCAACCGGGGGTTTGCTTGCTTTGGCCGGTGCGCTGATGCAGGTGCTGCTGCGTAATCCGTTGGCCGATCCCTACATTCTCGGTTTGTCCGGGGGTGCCGCGGTTGCGGCGCTGATTGCGATGATGGTCGGCTTCAACGCTGTGCTGGTAAACCTGAGCGCGTTCGCCGGTGCGTCGCTATCGGTCATTCTCGTGTTCGCGTTCGCACGTCGCGATCTCGGCCGCCTGCACGCTACGGCTGCCGTCGATGCCACACCGCGGCTGTTGCTGACGGGCGTGGTGCTGGCGGCCGGCTGGTCGGCGGTCGTCACGCTGATCCTGACCGTTGCGCCCGAAGGCCAGCTGCGCGGCATGTTGTTCTGGTTGATCGGCGATCTGGGCGGCGCCGATTCCTACGCGCTCGCGATCAGCGGCCTCGTGATTGCAATCGTCGCCATCTATCCGTTCACGCGCGAACTGAATGTGATGCTGCAGGGGCAGACGATAGCGCATGGTCTCGGCGTGCCGGTCGTACGCGTGCGCCGGCAGATCTATCTGGTTGCGTCGCTGGCCACGGCGCTCGCGGTGACGACCGCGGGCGCGATCGGTTTCGTCGGTCTCATCGTGCCGCATGCGCTGCGGCTCGTCATCGGCAACGATCAGCGCGTGCTGCTGCCGGCGTCCGTGCTCGCCGGCGGTACCTTGCTGCTGCTCGCCGACACCGCGGCGCGCACGATGATCGCGCCGCAGCAGTTGCCGGTTGGCGTCGTGACTGCGTTGATCGGCGTACCGACGTTCCTGTATCTGTTGATGCGCAACGGAACAAGCACTTGATGCACGCGGATGGCGCCGCTGCGGCGCCGCTGCTTGAAGTCCGCGACCTGAGCCTGCGTATCGCACAGCGCACGCTGATCGAAAGCCTGTCGCTGCGCGTGAACACGGGAGAGCTGTGGTGCATTCTCGGGGCCAATGGCGCC
>JACMKV010000091.1 GCA_014379915.1 Burkholderiales bacterium | reverse complement strand
TGCATTACTGGCGGGCGGCATGATTTCGAAGCCATCTTCGCCGGTGTAGCCGGTGCGCGCGATCGTTGTGTTTTCGGACTCGGCGACGGTGAACGGTTTGAGCGCGCCGCTTATGCTCGCAAGCCCGGGCAGAGCGGCGGCGAGTTTGGAGGGCGCGTTCGGCCCTTGCAGCGCGAGGATCGCGAGATCGCGGCGCGCCTGGATCGAAAGCGTCGGCGTGCGATGCTGCTCGAGCCAGGCCAGATCCTTGTCCGCGCAGCCGGCATTCACGACCAGTCGAAACCGATCGGCCAGCGCATAGACGATCAAATCATCGATGATGCCGCCGTCCGCGTTGAGCAGGCAGGTGTAAAACGCTTTTCCGGGCGTCAGCCGATCGATGTCGCTGGCGAGCATGCGGCGCAAAAAGCGACGCGAAACGTCATCGCGTGAATCCGGCACATCGATCGCCAGCATATGGGATACGTCGAACAGGCCGGCGTCCTCCCGCACCTTGCGATGCTCGTCGAGCTGCGAGCCGTAATGCAGCGGCATTTCCCAGCCGCCGAAATCGACCATTTTGGCGCCGCCCGAGCGGTGCAACGCGGCCAGCGGGGTTTGTTTAGTCACAGGGGTCAGGGACCAGGGATCCGCGTGAGCAAACGGCGATCAGCGAGGATGCGATAGCAAACGGAATAGGGGTGAGCGCACCTTTGTTCACTATTCACCCTTCATCGTTCTTCACGGATACAGCATGAACAGGCGATACCCGGACGGATTCAGATCGCCGGTATCAAGCGTCAGCTTGACGTTCAAATCGCCATTCGGAGGCAGGCCCGCAGCGAGGTCGGTAGTCGCTGGCAGATATTCCCGCGGCTCGAAAATACGCCGCGCGATCGTCTCGTCGCGGGAATTGGTCAGGGTCAGGTCGAGCGCTGGATAGGCGACCGTATAGCGCGCCCGGTTACGCAAGCTCGCCGAGAGTTCGATCTGGCCTGGGGGAGCGCTGTCCGGCGACTTCAGGTCGGACGATTCGACCGTCAACGTTTCCCAATCGTGAGGCAGCGGCACGACGCAACCGAGCACTTTGCAGAACTGCTGAAGCGGCGGTTTCAAGCCCGGAAAGCGCGTGGCGAGATCGGAGCGAAAAACAAAAGCGACCTGACCGAGCAGCAAGACAAGCAGGAACAGCGAGCCGCCAAGCCATAACCGCATTGTGCGCGGATCAGTTGCAGCTTCGCCCGGATCGCCGTGGAACGCTGGTTCAAAATCGGACCGCAGCGAAGGCCGTGCTGCTGGCGGGTAGTCAGCCAAGGGCGGGAAATTGTCATCGCGGCTAGACGCGTGTGCGATGGCCGAAGACCCCTGCCTGCCAGGGACATCTGCCGGGTTGAGATCTGGCAGCTGACCGAGCTCGGAAAACTGATCAAGGCCAAACTCGTCGGGTTCGTTACGCGCTTCAGTGCGGCTATCGGCCTCGCCGGGCGTATCGCTTTCGCTTTCGCTGACGCTGCCAGTGTGGTTGTCGGATGCCGCTTCGCTCCTGTCAGCCAGCGCATCCTCCGCCCACTGATCGTTAGCGCCGCCAAGGATGCTAAGCGGACTGTTATCAGCCGGCGTTTCGTTGGTTGCCTGTACGGTCGAAAGGTCGGCGAACGCGTCGAAAACCTCCGCGCAACGACCGCAGCGCACGTCGCCGCGGTGTGCTTGCAACTGCGGCAGCGTGACCTTGAACGTGGTGTCGCAGTTTGGACAGCGCGTGACGAGGCTCATCCTGCTATCCCGCTTCCTGCGCCTGTCACTCGGGGGATGAGCACGTGAGGTATGAGCACTTTTTACCGCTCAAGCAAACCCAGCCTTCCTCCTGCCCTGCTGCATGCAGATCGAACCAGGGTCGGTAGGCCGCCACCACCGCGTCGGCCTGATTCGACAGAATGCCGGACAAAACAATTTTCCCGCCGGCAGCAGTCGACTGAGCCAGCAATGGGGCAAGCGCGATCAAAGGATTGGCCAGAATGTTTGCGACCACCACGTCCACCGGCGACGCGGCTTGCGCCTCCAGGGGTGGTAGGCAAAACCGCGCATCGACCCGATTCTGCACGGCATTATGTTCGCTCGCAACCACGGCATTTGGATCGATGTCGATGCCGGCAGCGCTTCTGGCGCCAAGCTTCAACGCCGCAATTGCGAGGATACCCGAACCGCAACCGTAATCGAGCACGGATTCGCCGCCGCGCAGATTCTCATCGAGCCAGCGCAGGCAAAGCTGCGTCGTCGGATGCTCGCCACTGCCGAAAGCGAGGCCAGGGTCCAGAACCAATGCGATAGGCGGTGAATACTCGGCGTTGTCGGTCCTGTCGAAGAGCGGCGCTTGCCAGTCACTCGCCAGCCAGCTCGGCACTATCCACAAGCGCTCAGAGATTTTTATAGGCCGAATTTGCTCGCGCGAACTCTGTAGCCAATCACAATCTTCTACTTTGCCAGTCTCGATCGGCGCTTTCGCGACGCCAGCCTTGGCGCACGCCTGAGCGACGCAGGCAGCAACATCGGCGTCGTCATTGAACAGCGCGTTAACCCTGTTATGCGGCCAGAAGGCGGCGGGCGCGTCGAACGGCTCGGCATATAGCGCCCGCTCGTTCGCGGTCGCGAAGTCGTAGTCGGCGATGTCGACCGAAAGCGCACCGTATAGGAGCAAGGCATCCGACAGCGCTTCCGCTTGTTCGGCGGAAACAATCAGCGTCACACCGAGCAAAGCCGGCTCCGAATAGGTCCTCGGTCATTGCACCTTGTTGTTGGCGAGTTTTTGCTCGAGATAGTGGATGCTGGTGCCACCGCGCAGAAACGCCGCATCGATCATCATTTCCTGATGCAACGGGATATTGGTGCGTATGCCTTCGACGATGGTTTCCGACAATGCGATGCGCATGCGGGCGATCGCCTGAGCGCGCGTGTCGCCATACGCGATCAGCTTGCCGATCATCGAATCGTAGTGCGACGGCACCAGATAATTGTTGTACGCGTGCGAGTCGACGCGGATGCCGGGGCCGCCAGGAACGTGATACGACGTAATACGGCCCGGCGACGGCGTGAACTTATAAGGATCTTCGGCATTGATCCGGCACTCGACAGCGTGGCCCTTGAGCACGATATCGCGCTGTTTGAAGGCGAGGCGCTCGCCGGCGGCGATACGGATCTGGGTTTGCACGATGTCGATGCCGGTGATCATCTCGGTAACGGGGTGTTCGACCTGCAACCGCGTGTTCATCTCGATGAAATAAAACTCGTTTTTTTCGTACAGGAATTCGAAGGTTCCGGCGCCGCGGTAATTGATCTTGCGGCAGGCTTCGATGCAGCGCAGCGACATCT
>JACMKV010000090.1 GCA_014379915.1 Burkholderiales bacterium | reverse complement strand
AGCAGGCGGACCGGCGCGTGACCAGCGGCGCCAACGCGAGCCATACCTGGCTCAATACCTGGGGCGGGCGCAGCGTCGAAAACACCGTCGGGGTGCAATTGCAAAACGACAACATCCAGAACGGCCTGTTTCGCAATGCGGCGCGCCAGCGGCTTTCAACCACCCGCCAGGACCACATCGTCGAATCGAGCGCCGGCGTCTACGTCGAGAACCGCACGCAGTGGGCTGAGAAGTTCCGCACCGTCGCCGGTTTGCGCGGCGATTATTACCGCTTCGATGTGACGAGCGACAACCCGGCCAATTCCGGAGTCGAGAACGACACCATCGTGAATCCAAAGCTGAGTTTGATTTTCGGACCGTGGGCCAGGACCGAATACTTCATCAACGCCGGCGGCGGCTTTCACAGCAACGACGCGCGCGGCACCACGATCACGCTCGATCCCGGCGCCGATATCGGCGAGAACCTGCCGGCCGACCGCGTTCCGGGGCTGGTGCGATCGAAAGGCTACGAAGTCGGCGCGCGCAGCGCAATCGTTCCCAGGCTGCAAAGTTCGCTGGCGGTCTACGTGCTCGATTTCGATTCGGAGCTCGTATTCATCGGCGACGCAGGCAATACCGAAGCCGGCCGCGAGAGCCGCCGCATCGGTTTCGAATTCGCGAATTTCTACACGCCGACTTCCTGGCTGACGATAGACGCCGACGTCGCTTTCGCGCGCGCCCGTTTCCGCGGAGGAGATAGCGATGGCGCCGGCGACCGCATTCCCGGCGCGGTCGAAGGCGTCGCGACCCTGGGCGCGACCGTCGATAATCTGGGCCCGTATTTCCGCGCCGTACAGTTGCGCTATTTCGGTCCGCGCCCGCTGATCGAGGACGACAGCGTGCGCTCGGCGCAGACTACGCTGCTGTCGGCGCGGATCGGCTACAAGGTCACGAAAAACCTGCGCATCGCGCTCGACGGTTTCAATCTGCTCGATAGCGAAGACAGCCAGATCGCTTATTTCTACACCTCGCGTTTGCCAGGTGAGCCAGCCGAAGGCGTCGACGACGTGCATTTCCATCCGGTCGAATCGCGCTCGTTTCGGGTGAGTCTGATCGCGAATTTCTAGGACGATCACGAAGAACACAGAGAAAACGCAAAGTGAGCGATTTGCTTTGATCTGTGAACTCTGTGGCTTGAGAGATTCAAAAAAGCAAAAACCGCAGAGATCACAGAGAAAAGCTCAAAAACGGGCCTTCGGCCCGCTCGGCAAACTCTGTGGCCTCTGCAGCAAAGACCTGCATTTGAAACATGAGCGACGATCGAGGTGCATCGGATTGGGACCGCGCTCTGCGCTATCGGTGGAAATTGCAAATCCGCGCGTAACAACTTCAAAGAAAACGCGCGTGGAAGTTATCGGTTTTCCGATTACGCGGGACTGGGTTTTTTTCAGGCCGGAATGGAATCGGCTTTTCACGCGGAGTAGCGCAAGCTGCTCGGCTTTTTTCATTGCTGAGCCTGGATCAACCAGAATCCTCTGTCGCTCGAAGAATCTGCATCCAAATCTGCATCAGTATCGTAGTTTTTATGGCAGCACCGAGCTTTACGCCCTGATGCCAAGGAGAGAGAGAACGCATGATCGGCAGCGCCTAGCTGACGGATGATTCGTTTGCCGAATCGGCGGCGAGCATTCGGCCCTTGCTGCATCCAGACTGAGTCCGGCAGCGTACGATCAGTTGGGTAACCCCCGCACTTTTTCCGCCCCCGAGTTACATATCAAGGAGATCAAAAATGCTCGACCGATTTAAAACATCTATGCGGCTAACACTGTTGGCCAGCGCGCTCGCTTGCGCTGGATCGGCGCTGGCTTCCAGCCATGCCGAAGCGCCGTTCGTCACCGAGCTGCGCAAAGTCGATAACACCGACGTTTACGCATTTCGCAGCTATGAGAGCGGCCGCGATGGTTTCGTGACGCTAATCTCGAATTTTTACCCGGTACAGGACGCTTACGGCGGCCCGAATTTTTTCTTTCTCGACCCCGAGGCGCTGTATGAAATCCACGTCGACAACAACGGCGACGCCAAGGAAGATATAACGTTTCAATTCCGTTTCACAAATGAACTGAAGGACATTCCGCTGACGATCGGCGGAAAATCAGTTTCCATTGCGCTGCGTAATCCCGCAACGGTTACCGAAATGAACTCGCCGAATTCACAGATTCGCGAAACCTATCAGGTCAACGTCGTACGAGGCAATCGTCGTTCCGGAGAGCGTACCGCGGTGACCAACACGGCGGGCAACGCGTCGACGTTCGAAAAACCGATCGACAATTTCGGCAACAAATCGATTCCCGATTACGCCGCCTACGCGAACGCCCATATCTACAACATTGCCATTCCCGGCTGCAGCGCGACAGGCGCCAGGGTATTTGTCGGCCAGCGCAAGGAAGGCTTTGCGGTCAACCTCGGCGAACTGTTCGACTTGGTCAATCTCGACCCGATCGGCGCTCGGGATGGGCAAGGCAATGCGCTCGACGATAAAAACGTGACGAGCATCGCGCTTGAAGTGCCTACCTCGTGTGTGACCCAAAACGCCAATCAGCCGATCATCGGTGTCTGGAGCACGGCAAGTGTGCGCCAGGGTCGCCTGATCAACCGGAACCCCGGCAGCAACATCACTTCGGCCAGTAAGGAAGGCGGTCCGTGGGCGCAGGTTTCGCGTTTGGGCTCACCGCTGGTCAACGAGGTTGTGATCGGCCTCAAGGACAAGGACAAGTTCAATTCGAGCAAGCCCGAAAACGACGGACAATTCGCGGACTATGTGACAAATCCGACCTTGCCGGCGCTGCTCGAGATTCTGTTCGGCTCTGCCGGAGTTAGAGCGCCGCAAGTTTTTCCACGGACCGATCTCGTCGCAACTTTCCTGACAGGGGTTCAGGGCGTCAATCAACCGCCTAATGTGGTCGCGTCGGAAATGCTGCGTTTGAACACCGCTGTAGCGGTTACTCCCGCAGCCCAGCAAAACGATCTTGGCGCTGCATTATGCTTCGTGAACGGCGCGCCTAAGCTGGACAACCCAAGTTGCGATCCCGCCGGTTTTCCAAACGGCAGACGTCCTGGCGATGACATTACTGACATTGAATTGAGGGTAGCGATGGGTTTCTTGTTGCCGGATGCAAGCAAACCGCCGACGAGTGCGAATTTGCCCTACACGGATGGCGCATTGATCAATCAAAGCCAGTTCGACGTCACCTTCCCGTACCTCAAAACGCCGCTGCCGGGTTCGCCTAACGAGCTAAATGGTGTGTTGGGCACAGCTGCTCCCTAGTCCAGTAGCGTAGTCACAAGGAGATGAGCATGAAACACATACGCATACTGGTCGCGCTGGCGGTGGTGGCGCTCGTCACCGCTTGCGGTGGCGATGATAACGGCGGCGGTAATACGCCGCCGGCCACCCAGCAGTCATTCATCCAAAGCGTGCAGAGCATCATCAACAACGCGTCGGACACCGCCGAACCGCAAGATATAGACGGCATCGCGCTCGATACTTCGGATGCCACCGAACCGGACACGATCTAAGGTCTATCAGTTTCACCAGTTGGGGGTAGCGTGAGCTGCCCCGTTTTTTTGCCTTTAGAATTGTCTGCCAAACTACCTGACTCAAACTTTCAGAATTTAATCACTCTGGATAAGTCCTCATCGCGATCACTCCCCTCCCGATTAGGGCATTCGAGGACGGGCTGCGGCGGAAATCCAGAAGAGTGTACAGAGTCAGATAGTTAAGAAAACTCTATATTCCGCTTGCGCGGCGATGACAACTTAATCAGAGGGTTCTTTAAGTGATTTCCCGAACACTTCTGTATTCGCTGCTTTTGGCGGCTAGTCTGATCAACGCAAGCAAGGCCGCGCCCTTCACTCCAAAATACGATGCGCAAATCGTCGAAACGCTACGCGCGCAAGCGGCGAATCCGGCAGCACGCGAGCTGCGCGCGATGCGCACAGAGCTGCGCAAAAATCCGCAAAATCTCGAGCTCGCTCTACATGTAGCGCGCCGCTACATAGAACAATCCCGCGCTGAGGCCGATCCGCGTTATCTCGGTTATGCGCAAGCGGCTCTGGCTCCGTGGTGGAATCTGTCCTCGCCGCCGCTGCCCGTCCTCGTGCTGCGTGCGACCGTACTGCAAAGCAATCACCATTTCGATGCGGCGCTCGCCGATCTCGCCGAAGTGCTGCGACAACAGCCGGACAATGCGCAAGCCTGGCTGACGCGCGCGGTGATTCTGCAAGTGCGCGGCGAATACGCCGAAGCCAGACAAAGTTGCGAGCGACTGCGCGGCATCGTCGGCGAATTGGTGCTTGCCATGTGCATGAGCAATATCGCGAGCCTTAGCGGTCAGGCCCCGCGTGCATATGAAACCTTGCGCGTCATTTTCAACCATTCCGATACCGCGAGCCCCGCTGAAAAAATCTGGATTTTGAGCGCGCTCGGAGAGATGGCCGCGCGTCTCGGCAAAGTCGACGCCGCCGAAAAACATTTCCAGGACGCTCTCGCGCTCGGTAATCCCGACAGTTATCTGAAAGGCGCATACGCGGATTTTTTACTCGACCGCAAGCGGCCCGCGGAAGTCATCGATCTTCTAAACGACGAGACGCGCGCCGATGCGCTGCTGTTGCGGCTGGCGCTGGCTGAACAGGTAACAAGTTCTGCCAATCTCGCGCAGCACAGCGCCGCGCTGAAAGCGCGTTTCAAGGCCAGCCGGATGCGCGGGGACACTGTGCACCGGCGCGAAGAAGCGCGTTTCACGCTGCATTTATTGCGCGAACCCGAAGCCGCGCTGCAGCTCGCGCAGGCCAATTGGGAAGTGCAGCGCGAGCCCGCCGACGCGCGCATTTTTCTCGAAGCCGCGGCGGCCGCCAACAAACCAGACGCCGCCAGGCCGGTGCTCGACTGGCTCGCACGAACCAGGTTGGAGGATGCAAATCTGGCGCCCCTAGTGCAACGACTGCAAAGCCGCGGATCATGACGCGCGCCCTGGCCGCGCTGCTGCTCGTGCTCGCCTACCTTGTCCTGGCGCATTCCGCGCACGCGCACAAGCCCAGCGACAGTTACCTGACAATCGCGGTCGCGGAGGATACGATCTCAGGACAATGGGATATCGCGCTGCGCGATCTCGATTATGCGATCGGCCTCGACAGCGATGACGACGGTACGATCACCTGGGGCGAGTTGCGCGAGCAACACGATGAGATCGCCGCCTATGCTGCCGCTCGCCTGAAAATCAGCGGCGATGGCGGAGCGTGTCCGCTCAGGATCGGCGAGCAATTGGTCGACAATCACAGCGACGGCGCTTACACGGTTCTGAAATTTGCGGCGTCCTGCCCCGCCGCACCGCAAAAGCTTGCGGTCAGCTATGCGCTGTTCTTCGACCTCGACCCGCAGCATCGCGGCTTACTGCGTCTGGCGGCCCGGAATGCGACGGGCAGCGCTGTGTTCAGCCCGGAAACCGCCAGTCAGAACTTCGTATTGAGCGACATCAGCCGCTGGCGGCAGTTTTTCGATTTTGGCCGCGAAGGCGTCTGGCATATCTGGATCGGCTTCGATCATATTCTGTTTCTGGTCGCGCTATTGCTGCCCGCGGTCCTGTGCCGTGATCAAAAACGTTGGCTGGCGGTTCAGCGTTTCCGGTTAGCTTTCATGGATGTCTTCAAAATCGTCACGGCGTTCACGATTGCGCATTCGATAACCCTGAGCCTGGCTGCGCTCGGCGTGCTCGCGCTGCCTTCGCGTCT
>JACMKV010000089.1 GCA_014379915.1 Burkholderiales bacterium | reverse complement strand
GCTTATCAGCGGTATCTTTCGCCTTCTCCAGAGGGGCCGGCCGGCTATAACTTGACGGTTCGAACTGCTCGAACTCCGTATTTGCTCGAGCTCCGCCAAACCCGGTCAGAGGTTGGGATACCGAAAACCTGATGTCCACCGTCATGCAAGGTTCTGCCGCTGCCGTCGGCGCCCTCACCGGCCTCGCGCGCGCGCTCGTTCAGCAAGGCAAGTTACGGCCCGATCGCGCCGAGAATTTCGCGCGTAAGGCAACCCAAGGGAACACGCAATTCATCGACGAGTTGGTTAGCTCCGCCGACGTGACGGGTCTGTCGGCCGCGGCGATCGCCAAGTTCGCCGCGGACACGTTCGGGCATGCACTGCTCGACTTGAGCGCCGTCGACATCGAGCAGCTTCCGAAGGACATCATCGACAAGAAGCTGGTCGGATCGCTGCGCGTGCTCGCGTTGCGCAAGCGCGGCAATCGTCTCGCAGTCGCCGTTTCCGACCCGACGAATACTCACGCGCTCGACCAGATCAAGTTTCAGACGCAGCTCGCGATCGACGTGATCGTCGTCGAACACGACAAGCTGATGCGGCACGTCGAGGCGCAGGCGCAGAGCGTCTCGCAGGCGCTCGATACCATCAGCGGGGGCGGGGAGGAAATTGATTTCGGCATGCTCGATGATCCGGGCGACATCTCCGCCGAGGACGCTGCCGCTGCAGCCGAGGTTGACGACGCGCCGGTCGTGCGCTTCCTGCAAAAGCTTTTGCTTGATGCGATCGGCGAAGGTGCATCGGATCTGCACTTCGAACCCTACGAAAAGTTCTACCGGGTGCGCTTTCGGCTCGATGGCCAGATGCGCGAGGTGGCGCAACCGCCGATTGCGATCAAGGAGCGGCTATCGACACGGATCAAGGTGTTATCCCGGCTCGACATCGCTGAGAAGCGCGTACCGCAGGACGGACGGATGAAGCTCGCATTGTCCGGACAGCGGGCGATCGACTTTCGCGTCAGCACGCTGCCGACGCTGTTCGGCGAAAAAATAGTGATGCGTATTTTGGATGCATCGCAAGCCAAGCTGGGCATCGAAGCTCTTGGCTATGAGCCGGATCAAAAGCAGGTCTTGCTGGACGCCGTGCAGCGCCCTTATGGCATGGTGCTCGTCACCGGGCCGACCGGTTCTGGCAAGACGGTGTCGCTTTATACGTGCCTGAACATCCTGAACAAGCCGGATATCAATATTTCGACTGCAGAGGATCCCGCGGAAATTCAGCTGGCGGGTATCAACCAGGTCAATCTGAACGAGAAGGCCGGACTTACTTTTGCCGGCGCGCTGCGCTCATTCCTGCGTCAGGATCCGGACGTGATCATGGTCGGCGAGATCCGCGACCTTGAAACCGCGGACATTGCAATCAAGGCGGCGCAAACCGGCCATATGGTGCTGTCCACACTGCATACGAACGATGCGCCCGGAACGCTGGTTCGGTTGTTGAATATGGGCGTCGCGCCGTTTAACATCGCGTCCAGCATTATCTTGATTACTGCGCAGCGGCTCGCGCGCAAACTTTGCGCATGCAAGCAGCCTTACGAATTGCCGAAAGATGCGTTCATCGGCGCCGGATTTAGCGCGGACGACATTGCCGGCGGCTGGATTCCCTACAAGCCTATAGGCTGCGAGCGCTGCAAGGGAAGTGGCTACAAAGGCCGGCTCGGCATTTATCAGGTGATGCCAATTACTGAGCCAATCCAGGACATGATCCTGAAGAGCGCAACATCGATCGATATTGGACGCGAAGCGCAGAGAAACGGCGTTCGCGATCTGCGTCAGTCGGGATTAGTGAAGGTCAAACAGGGAATCACCTCGCTCGAAGAGGTGCTCGGTTGTACTAACGTATAGAAGTCGAAGTGGAGTAACTGCATGGCTACCGGAACACTCGCCAAAGGACGCCCGACCGTACAGGTCAAGGAGTCGATGTTTCACTGGGAGGGACGCGACAAGAACGGCCGCGTCGTAAAGGGCGACATGCGCGCCGGCGGCGAGTCCGTTGTCGCAGCGTCGCTCCGCCGGCGCGGCATCATGACGACGAAGATCAAAAAGCAGAGCTTCTCGCGCGGCAAGAAGATCACCGAGAAAGATCTGGCGCTCTTTTCGCGTCAGTTGTCGACGATGCTGAAGGCCGGTGTGCCGCTGATGCAGGCGTTCGATATCGTCGGCAAGGGCCACTCGAATCCGTCGATGGCGCGACTGATGAACGACATTCGCTCCGACGTCGAAACCGGCACCAGCCTGAACCAGGCGTTTCGCAAGTACCCGTTGTACTTCGATCCGTTGTTCTGCAACCTGGTCGCCGCCGGTGAGCAGGCCGGTATTCTGGAGACGCTGCTTGATCGCCTGGCGACGTATCAGGAAAAAACGATCGCGCTGAAGGGCAAGATCAAGAAAGCGATGTTTTATCCGATCATGATCATTCTGGTCGCCATTCTGGTGACCGCGGTCATCATGATTTTCGTGATTCCGTCGTTCAAAAGTGTGTTCACCAGTTTCGGCGCCGATCTTCCCGCGCCGACGCTGATGGTGATTGCGATGTCGGACTTCATGGTTGCGTATTGGTATGTCGTGGCAGGAATTGCCTTTGGCGGGTTTTACTTTCTGCTGCAGGCGTGGCGACGATCACCCAAGGTCAAGGCCGCGGTCGATCGCGCCTTGCTAAAGCTACCTGTTCTCGGCGAGATGCTGCAAAAGGCATCGATCGCGCGCTGGAGCCGGACGCTGGCCACGACTTTCGCTGCCGGCGTGCCGCTGGTTGAGGCGCTCGACTCGGTCGGCCCCGCGGCCGGCAACTGG
>JACMKV010000088.1 GCA_014379915.1 Burkholderiales bacterium | reverse complement strand
GTTCGGCTAATCGAGAACTTGCGCTTGCCGCGCTTTGGGCCGAGATTCTGGGCCGGCGCTAAGCGGGCTTGTTTATCCTGATCTGAAGTAACGTAGTTAATCCACTGTGGGCTTGCGAGTGGCGCCGCCTGGATGGCGACTGCGCGGTTGCGAGTGTGCGTCAGCATAAGCGTTTCCGCGCGCCCTTCGGAGACCGAGTCCGGGGTGCGCTGCGCAGCAGAGGGTGTGGTTAAGCGCTTCCATCAGCGATGATAGAGGCCTTGGAGGGAACTTCGGATAGCACTGCCAAAAACGTCGCTCCATACTGCTCGAGCTTGCGCGCGCCTACGCCGCTGATCGCAGCGAATTCCTGCAAATCGTGCGGCTTGCTTGCGAGCATTTCGAGCAAGGTCGCGTCGTGGAAAATCACATAGGGCGGCACGCCCTGTTGCTTCGCCAACCTGGTACGGGCTTCGCGCAGCGCTTGCCATAGCGATTCGTCTCCTGCGGCGACAATACGCTGCGGCGCCACTCTCCCTTGTCTGCTGCGCTTTTCGCGGCGGGCGCTTTCGGTGCGAAACGTAATCGTCTGCTCGCCTTTGAGCACCGGCCGGCTCAATGCCGTCAATCGCAGCCCGCCGAAACCTTCAAGGTCCGCGTTCAAAAAACCCATGGCCGCTAGCTGCCGAAACACACCGCGCCATTGCAGCTCATTCAGCTCCTTGCCGACGCCGAACGTGCTCAAGCTATCGTGTCCGAACTGACTGACTTTATCGGTCGTTTTGCCGAGCAGAACGTCGATCAAATGACCGGCGCCGAAGCGCTGTTGGGTGCGGTAGACGCACGATAACGCTTTGCGCGCCGCCTCCGTGCCGTCCCAGGTTTGCGGCGGTTTCAGGCAGTTGTCGCAATTGCCGCATTGCGCCGGATAGGGTTCTCCGAAGTAGTCGAGCAGGCTGTGCCGGCGGCAGTGTATCGATTCGCAGAATCCGAGCAGCGCGTCGAGCTTCTGGCGCTCGAGGCGCTTGCGTTGCTCGCTCGCGTCGGATCCGTCGACCATCCGCCGCAAGGTGACGACGTCGCCGAGACCGTAGGCGAGCCAGGCTTCTGCAGGCAGGCCGTCGCGCCCGGCGCGGCCGGTTTCCTGGTAATAGCCTTCGATGCTTTTCGGCAGATCGAGATGGGCGACGAAGCGAACATCGGGTTTGTCGATGCCCATGCCGAAGGCAATGGTCGCGACCATGACCATGCCTTCTTCGCGCAGAAAGCGCTGCTGATTGTTGCTCCGCGTGGCGGCATCGAGGCCGGCGTGATAGGGCAGGGCGCGCAAGCCGCGAGCCGCGAGGAAGGCGGCGGTCTCGTCGACTTTTTTGCGCGACAGGCAGTAGACGATGCCAACGTCATCGCGATGACCGGCCAGAAAATCGAGCAGCTGCTGGCGCGCGTTGCGTTTTGCCGTGATCCGGTAGCGGATGTTGGGCCGATCGAAGCTGGAGATGAACTGGCGTGAAGATTCGAGGCCAAGCCGCTCGACGATTTCCCTGCGCGTCGGGTTGTCGGCGGTGGCAGTCAGCGCGATGCGCGGAACAAAAGGGAAGCGCTCGTGAAGGATCGAAAGCGCGCGGTATTCGGGCCGGAAATCGTGCCCCCATTGCGACACGCAATGCGCTTCGTCGATCGCAAACAGCGCGAGCTTGCTACGGGCAAGCAGATCCATGAAACGCGGCGTCAGCAGCCGCTCCGGCGCGACGTAAAGCAGATCGAGCCGGCCATGAAGCAGATCCTGCTCGATTGCGTATGCCGCTTGCGCATCAAGGCTCGAATTCAGGAACGCGGCCCTGACGCCGAGTTGCAATAGCGCTTGCACTTGATCCTGCATCAACGCGATCAGCGGCGACACGACGATCGCTGTGCCGTCTCGAACCAGGGCCGGGATTTGATAGCACAGGGACTTGCCGCCGCCGGTCGGCATCAACACCAGGCAATCACCGCCGCCGATCAGGTGTTCGACGATGTGCTCCTGCTCGCCGCGGAAACCCGGATAGCCGAAGACGTGTTGCAGGATTTCGCGGCCTGATGCGTTCATGCGGCGATCGCAATCAGCTCGGCCGATAAGCACAGTTCAAACGCTCGATTGCGCTCGCGAACCTTTTGTCGGAAGTCCAAAGCCGAAACCCGGAGATCCTTGAGGCGGCGAGCAAATGCACATCGACGAAACCGATACCCAAACCCATCAGCGCGTGGCTTTCGATAAAGCGCAGGGCTTCGTCGTCGTTAACGCCCGGGGCGCCTGGAAGGGTCTTGAGCAGTGCGAGAATCTGCGCGCGCTGACGCAGATTCCCACACGCGAGTTCGCCAATAATCAACGGATGACAGGCAACCTGCCCGTGCTGCAGCAGATTGTAGAGGTGAGCGTGTTTCGACGCAGGTGATCGATCCAAACCGGCGTGTCTACCAAGACCACATCAAGAGCGCTTTGAGCGCCGCCGCGGTGTGCGTTGGGCGCGCGCTTCGGTTCCGCCAAGTTGCGCCAGGCGCCGGCTGCTTTCGAGCGCGATCAGCGCTTGCAGGCCGGCGCGCACCAAGGCCGTTTTTTCCTGGATGCCGCTAAGCCTGGAGGCTTCGGCAAGCAGTTGATCGTCGATGTTGAGTGTAGAGCGCATATGCATCAATGTGCCCGGTTGATGCATACAGGTCAAGGTGCTTTTGCGCGCGCGACGCGCCTGCATCGGCGAACCGCGTATCAATCCATCACAATCCCCGACGCCCGCGCAACGTCGGCTGGTGCAACGCCTACCGCGCTGTTGCCCCACGATTGCCGTATATAGGTGACGACCGCGGCGACTTCCTGATCGCTCAAATCCTGGCTGAACGGCGGCATGCCGTACGGGCGCGGATTGCCCTCGGTGCTTGGCGGGAAGCCACCGACCAGCACCATGCGAATGGCATTGATCGGATATGGCATCAATATCGACTGGTTGTTCGCCAGCGGCGGGTAGACACGCGGCACGCCTTTGCCGTCCGGCTGATGACAATCCTCGCAGTGCTTTTCGTAGATGGCGGCGCCTTGTTTGAGCAGCGCTTCAACTTGTGCTTCGCTAGGCCTGACCTGCTGCCCGGTCCGCGCCGCGTCTTCGTGCTGCTGCGATTTCAGGTAGACCGCCATCGCCGCGATGTCTTCGGCCGTCATGTGCTGCAAGCTGAAATGCACGACGGCGGCCATCGGTCCATACACCGCACTGCGCGCCGCCACGCCGGTTTTCAACAAATCGACGATGTCCGTAATCTCCCAACTGCCAAGGCCGGTTTCCTCTCGCGAACTTAAGCTTGGCGCGTACCAATCCTGGATCGGGATCAAGCCGCCCGAGTAATCGTCATCCGCGACAGCGCCGAGGATGTTGCGCGCGCCGTGGCAGGCATTGCAATGGCCGAGCCCATTGACCAGATAGGCGCCGCGATTCCATTGCGCCGATTTCGACGCGTCGTTCTCATACACGCCTTGGTTGAAATACAGCGCGCGCCACCCGACGAGCAGCTTGCGCTGGTTGTACGGAAAGCGCATTTCGTGCGGCCGGCTCGGCTCGCGCACCGGTTTTATCGCTTGCAGGTAAGCGAATATCGCGTCGGAATCTTCGCGTGTGACCTTCGTGTAATTGGTATACGGGAACGCCGGATACAGTAGCGAACCGTCGGTCGATTTCCCTTCGTGTATGGCGCGCCAGAAATCGTCGGCCGTCCAATGGCCGATGCCGTTTTCGGGATCCGGCGTGATATTCGGCGTGTACAAGGTGCCGAATGGCGTCGGCATCGGGAGACCGCCGGCGTAATCCTGGCCGCCGCGTACGCTGTGACAGCCGATGCAATCGCCGGCC
>JACMKV010000013.1 GCA_014379915.1 Burkholderiales bacterium | reverse complement strand
CAGCGAGCAATGTTCCGGTCGGATTGTTCGGATTGGCGATGAACACAAGGCGGGTATCGGCGCGGATGGCAGCAAGCATCGCATCGAGGTCGTGGCCGAAATTCTTTGCTGGGGCTTCGATCCCGGTGGCGCCGGTCGCCTGTGTTGCCAGTGGATAAACCGCAAACGCGTGCTGCGAATAGATCGCGGACGAACGCGGGTCGAGAAAAGCGCGCGCCGCCAGTTCCAGCACATCGTTCGAGCCATTGCCGAGCACGATCTGCTCCGGCGCCACACGATAGCGGCCGGCCAGCGCGCGCTTCAATTCGTAGCCGCTGCCATCGGGATAGCGCGCGACGTCGCCCAGTGCGTCACGCGCCGCTTCGATCGCCTGCGGACTCGCGCCGCGCGGATTTTCGTTCGACGCCAGCTTGACGATGTCGGACAAGCCGAGTTCGCGCGCGAGTTCACTGGTCGGTTTGCCTGGAACATAAGGCGCGATGCCGCGGATATAGGACGGCGCAAGGTCGCACAAACTCATAAGCGGAAAACGAATTGCCGAGGTCAAATGCGCAGGGCTAAATGGCCTGCGGATACGAGCCGAGGATTTTAACGAAAACCGCTTTCTCGCGCAGCGCGGCCAGCGCCCGTTCGATTCGCGCGTCCTGCCGGTGGCCTTCGATGTCGACGAAAAACACGTATTCCCATGCGCTCGCGCGCGACGGCCGCGATTCGAAGCGGCTCATGCTGACCTGGTGCTCGGCCAGCGGCGTCAGCAATTCGTGAACCGCACCCGGGCGATTCTCTGCTGACATCACCAGCGACGTGCGGTCCTTGCCGGAGGGCAGCGCGTCGTGCAGCGCGATGACCAGAAAACGCGTCGTGTTGTTCGGCACATCTTCGATATTTTCGGCGATGACTTCCAACTGATACAACGACGCCGCGCTTTTCGATGCGATCGCCGCCGTATCCGCTTCAGCGCCGGCAATGCGCGCAGCCTCGGCGTTGCTGACAACAGGGATGCGCTCGACGCCCGGATAGTGCCGATTCAGCCATTCGTTGCACTGCGCGAGGCTTTGCGCATGCGAGACGATTTTGCGCATCGGGCCCGGCGCTTTGGCGAGCAGGCACTGATGCACGGGCAGCGTGATTTCGCCGCAAATCTGCAGCGGTTTGGCAAGCAGCAGATCGAGCGTGCGGCCGACCGCGCCTTCACTCGAATTTTCGACCGGGACCACGCCGTAAGCCACCATACCCGCTTCGACCGTGCGAAAAACTTCATCGATCGACGCGCACAAGGTCGTGTGTATCTGACTGCCGAAATGCTTGCGCGCCGCCTGCTCGCTGAACGTTCCGGCAGGGCCGAGATAGGCGACCGATAAATGCTTTTCGAGCGCGCGGCACGCCGACATCAGCTCCGCGAACATATTCAGCGCCGCCGCTTCCGATAACGGCCCCGGATTATTCTCTTTCACGCGGCGCAGAATTTGCGCTTCGCGTTCGGCGCGGTAAATCTGGCCGTCTTCTTTCAACTCGCCGATCGCGCGCGCGCATTCGGCGCGCTGGTTGACGAGTTTCAGGATCTCATCGTCGATCGCGTCGATGCGCGCGCGATAGCGTCGGAGCGCGTCGTTCATGGCGAACGTCAGGTTCGGTCGGCGGGAAGATAGCGGATCATCAGCACGCCAGGAATGGCGGCGATTTGTTTGCATAAATCGACTGTTACCGGACTATCGACATCGACCAGCGTGTACGCCATCTCGTCTTTCGATTTATTCAACATATTGTGAATATTGAGGCCGGCTGCGGCGACCGCCGTCGAAATCTGGCCGACCATATTCGGCACATTGGCATTGGCGACGCCGATGCGATACGGCGATTCGCGCGCCATGTCGACGTCCGGAAAATTGACGGCGTTGACGATCTGGCCATGTTCGAGATAATCGCGTACCTGCATCGCCGCCATGACGGCGCAATTGTCCTCTGCTTCGGCTGTCGATGCGCCGAGATGCGGCAGGGCGACCACATTGGCGTGTCCGCGCAGCCTGGCGGACGGGAAATCGCAGACATAATATCGGATGCGGCCGCTATTCAGCGCTTCGAGCACAGCGCCGGTATCGACGATCGCGTCGCGCGAAAAGTTCAGCAGCACGGCTCCGCTTTTCATTGCCATCACGCGTTTGACATCGATCATACGCCGCGTTATGTCGAGCAACGGCACGTGCACCGTCACGAAGTCGCTGTTCTTCAGCAGCTCCTCGATACCGCGCGCCTTCTGCACTTGCGACGGCAGACTCCAGGCCGCATCGACCGTGATGCTGGGATCGAAGCCAAGCACTTTCATGCCGAGCTTGATGGCGGCATCGGCCACCAGGCTGCCGATCTTGCCGAGGCCGATGACCCCGAGCGTGCGTCCCGGCAGCTCGCGTCCGGCAAACTGCTTCTTGCCGGCTTCGACCTGGTCGTCGAGCGCATCGCCATCGCTTTCCAAAGCCTCGACATAGCGTGCGGCGGGGATCAGATTGCGCGCGGAAATCAGTAACCCGGCGATGACGAGTTCCTTGACGGCATTGGCATTGGCGCCCGGCGTGTTGAATACCGGAATGCCGCGCGTGCTCAAACTCGCGACCGGAATATTGTTGGTGCCGGCGCCGGCGCGCCCGACTACGCGAACGCTGGCGGGAATCGTCATGTCGTGCAGGTCATGCGAACGCAGCACGATAGCGTCGGGATCGCTTAAATCCTTGCCGACCACGTAACGGCTGCTTGGGAACTCGGCGAGCCCGATTGAAGAAATCTGGTTCAGCGTCAGGATGCGGAATGGTTTGGCCATCTCATCTAAAGGAATTTCTAATTAGGTTGTCATTCCCGCGAAGCTTGTCCCAGCCTGCTTTAAGCCGAGAGCGGAAATATAGAGTTGTCTAACTATCTGATTCTGTACAGCTTATGGATTCCCGCTGCAGCCTGCCCTCGAATGCTTTAATCGGGGGCGGGAATGACGGCGCCAGGGATTTAT
>JACMKV010000087.1 GCA_014379915.1 Burkholderiales bacterium | reverse complement strand
ACCGCTTCGTTCGGCATTCTGCAAAACTTTGCGCCGGCGATTCTCGGCAACGTCTACGGGATGTCGCTGGTGGTTGCCACCAGCACCCTGACAGCGTACTTGCTCGGCAGCGCGGCCGGAACGATTACCGGCGGCTTTCTCGCTTCGCGTAACGAGCGCAACGAGCGCTTGATTGCCATCGCTCTCGCGTTCAGTGCTTCCATGGCGCTGCTGCTTGCGTCGGGGCAAATCGGCGCGGCGCTCGTGTTTCCGGTGATGGCGCTAATGGGCTTCGGCGTCGGCACGTCGGGGCCGAACCGGGACCTGTTGGTGCGGCGTGCCGCAACCGGCCAGTTCGGCAAGGCCGCTTTCGGCCGCATCTACGGCTTTGTTTACTCGGGTCTGGATGTTGGGCTTGCGCTATCGCCGCTGGTGTTCGGTCCGCTGCTCGACGCGGGCCGGTTTCAGGCGGCGCTGGTAGCCGTGGCGATCCTGTTGGTGGCGGCGCTGCTGATGGCGTTGCGAATCGCCAGCGCGACGCGCAGCGCCGCGATGACGGCGTAAGCGACTAAAGCGCGAGGCTGAACGCCAGGAACACGAAGATCGCGCACGCCATTAACAGTGCAAAGGCGCGCCAGCCGTGTTTTGAAAAATCGGCACCGGATTCGTTCAGCAGAAATCCCGAGAAGCCTCCGACGATAAACGACAGCGATCCTTCGCTCGCCCACACGCCCGAATTCAGCGAATCCGCCATTTCGACCAGCGCGATCGCCGCCAGCGTAAAGCCGAGCATGCGTATCAGACCCATCAGAGACGGGGCGTTTAGTTGGATGCCGAGGACGTTCATCGTGTTTCGCGTGGGTTAGTGCGCAAGCCCTTTGCGTGCGCGTTGAATCGGTAACGCGAATGTCGCAGATGGCGTCCGTAGGGATTTGCCCGAAATGCGCGGGCACACGCATCCAATTTCTGCGCGGCTTCTACGCCGCAACTTTGGTAATCGCGACCGTTTCATTGCCCGCACTTTGTTTCATCATCCGAAACGTGGCGTATTGCAGGGCAGCAGCCGTCTTTTCGAAATAGCGAACTGCGTTCCGCATAACGGCACAGATCAATTAAGTAATTGTTCCAGCTAAGAAATCCTGAACTCTTATATAAATTAACTGGCTTGTTGCGCTGCATAAATGCTCGTACGATTTCTGCTGATTCGTTTTTACGATCCACCGCCCGGTCCTTCGGGCTTTTCTGCGGGAGCAACGTCATGACGGCACGCGAACTCGATGCGCAACGGCTTCAGAAAGATTGGAACGAGAGCGGCCGCTGGAAGGGGATCAAGCGCGGCTACGGCCCGGAAGACGTCGTGCGGCTGCGTGGGTCGCTTCAGGTTGAACACACACTGGCTAAGCGCGGTTCGGAGAAACTATGGCGCCTGCTGAATAGCGAGGCGTATGTGAACACGCTGGGTGCGCTGACCGGCAACCAGGCGATGCAGCAGGTGAAAGCGGGGCTCAAGGCGATCTACCTGTCAGGCTGGCAGGTCGCGGGCGACGCGAATCTCGCCGGTGAGATGTATCCGGACCAATCGCTGTATCCGGTCAATTCGGTGCCGGCCGTCGTCCGCCGCATCAACAACACGTTCGCGCGCGCCGACCAAATTCAGTGGATGGAGGGCAAAAATCCGAGCGACGGCGGCTACGTTGACTACTTCGCGCCGATCGTCGCCGACGCCGAGGCCGGCTTCGGCGGCGTACTCAACGCATTCGAGCTGATGAAATCGATGATCGAAGCAGGTGCGGCCGGCGTGCACTTCGAGGATCAACTGGCGTCAGTCAAGAAGTGCGGACACATGGGCGGCAAGGTGCTGGTGCCGACGCGCGAGGCCGTCGCCAAGCTGGTGGCGGCGCGGCTCGCCGCGGACGTGTGTGGCGTGCCGACGCTGCTGTTGGCGCGAACCGACGCCGAGGCCGCCGACCTCGTAACTTCCGACGTCGACGAGAACGACACGCCATATCTGACGGGGCAACGCACCGTCGAAGGATTTTTCAAGACCAAGCCGGGCCTGCTGCAGGCAGTGT
>JACMKV010000012.1 GCA_014379915.1 Burkholderiales bacterium | reverse complement strand
GCGCGCAGCGGCGACCTGCTCGCGTTGCGCCTGCAGCAATTGAAACACGCCGACCTGCATAGCGTTATATTGCAGAAATGTCTTGTCGACGATTTGGGAGCGCAGCGGCAGCACGACGTTCTTCACGAACAGCGCACGATCGCGCGCCGAGTTCAACGCGATGTAAGCCGTGCGCGCCGCCGAACGCGTTGCGACCGCCAGCGCCGCATACTCGGCTTGCGCCTGGCGTAATTGCGCACGCGCGGCAAAACGGCGCGCCTGACCTGCATCGAAGATTGGTATTCGAAAGCTGAAGCTCGGGCCGCGCTCCCAGTCATCTTCGCGCTCGGCCTGAAAACCGGCTGCGAAGCTCGGGATCAGGGCCGTGGCATTCGCGAATCCCAATCCCGTCGCCGCGGCTTCGATTTGTTTTCTCCTCGCGGCCAGGCTGAGACTTGCTTCGATCGCACGCGCTTCGAATCCCTCCGCTCTGGTTTCGTCTTCGGGAATTTCCGGCAGTCGTGGCGCGACCTTCCAATGCGTATCACCGCCCCATAAACCCATCAGCGCCGTCAGTTGTTCGCGTTCGATCGCCAAGCTGGTTTCGGCGGCAGCGAGTCCGAGACGTGATTCCTCATATAACGTGCGCTCCTGATACAAGACCAGGTCTGTGATGTTCCCCGCTTCGCGCAAGCGTTTTGCGAAGACATAAGACGCCTCGGTATTGGCGACCACCTGCTGAAACAGCTCGACCATCTGACTCGCGGCCTGCGTTCGGTAAAACTGCGAACGAACGTCCAGCGCCAACCCGAGCACGGCCGCGCTGACCTGCAGCTTCGCGGCTTCAAACCGTGCACCGGCGAGCCGCTTGTTCAGCGGCAGATAGAACAGGCTCAGAAAATCCTGGGCGATGCCGAAATCGAGTTCGGCGCGACCACCGCCGCCGCTCGGGAACAAGATGGCCGCGCTGAACACGGGATTCCTGAGCAAGCCGGCCTGTACTAGATTCGCCTGCGAAATGCCGAGCTGTTCATAAGTTGCCTGCAAGTTGCGATTGTTGAGTAAGGCAATTTGCACAGCGGATTCGACATCGAGTTCTTTTTTCAGCAGCTCGCTGATTTCGGACGTGACGGCTTCATCTTCGGTGCTGCCCGAACGCCATTGCACGCGCTTGTCTATGCGCTGGGCGACATCGGTCCGCACCTCGTCGAAGCCGGCATTCGGCGCTATCGTTGCGCAGCCGCCGAGCGTCAGAGTCAGCAGCGCAAGCGGCAAAGCTTTTTTGTTCATCGCCCGCATCCTCTGTTTGTTAGTGTTTGTGCTGGCTGTTGTCATGACCGCCTCCGCTCTTTTCCGAGCCAGCCTTTGCGCTACCCAGGCTCCTGGTGAAATTGACGAGATCCCAAATCTGGTTTTGGGTGAGCACGCCTTTCCACGGCGGCATGGCACCGCGGCCGTTTTCGATCTTCCAGGCGAAATCGCCATCCGGATGTTCGCCGGCCATCGCTGCCAGGTCAGCCGGTTTGGGATCAAGCGCCGCGCCGGCTGGTCCATCACCGCGCCCAGCAGCGCCATGGCACACCGCGCAGTTTTGTTTAAACAAAGCCTGGCCGCGCGCGATCGATGCCTTATCTGCTTTTACCGGGTTTTTGCGCGCGGCAGCGGCTTCGGGCGCCGTCCAGTGCGCGTCGCGGTCCATACCTTTCATGGAGCCGTGATCCACTGCACCGTGGTCCATCCCCTTCATCGAGTCTTTCGCCATGGCTCCGTGGCCCATGGCGCCGTGATCCATTTGCGACCGCGGCTCGGCCGCTGCAATCGGCTCGTACGACTGCAGGGTTTGAGAGACCACCGGCAGCGGGGCCGCTGCAGCATCGGGGCTAGCCGGGTGATTCGGCGATAACGGCGGCGGCGCAACATTGGTGATGCAACCCGCAAGCAATAGCGCGGGCGCCAGTAACAGTGTTTTCATGTCTTCCTCTCTTGCAACGTCCACGGCAATGGCCGTGCTAGCGCGATCAGCTACAACAACTGATTAGGTCGCGGCATTAGACGCACGCAGACGTGCGCGCCTTTAAGCCGACAGGAGTACTGCTGAACGAACTACGAGAGAGGAGGGT
>JACMKV010000086.1 GCA_014379915.1 Burkholderiales bacterium | reverse complement strand
TAAAACCGTGGAACGACACCGCGGTCGGCGAAGTGCTGATTTTATTCATCAGTTCTGCTTCGCTTGTGCGACCCTAGAGCGGTTTCCGCCTACTTTGAATCGGAGAATTTTAAGAAAAGGTTCTCCCAGGCTGGCAAATCAGATTCTGTATGCTCCGACGGCAACGACGGAGGCATGAGTGGCGAAGAGATACTCGCTAGACCTGAGGGCACGGGCGGTGGCGCTGGTCGAAGCCGGCGAGAGCAGGCGGGAAGCCGCCCGCGTGCTAGGTCTCGGCGCCTCGACAGCGATCCGGTGGATCGAGCGCTGGACGACGACCGGCAGCGTTGCGGCATTGCCCGGCACCGGCCACAGCCGCTCACCGCTCGAGGCGTATCGCCAATGGCTGCTTGATCTGGTGGCAGTGGAGCCAGACTTGACACTTGAAGAGATCCGCGCGCGGCTCAAATCGGAGAAGCGGCTTAAAACCGGGACGACCTCGGTGTGGCGCTTCTACGAGCGCCACGACATCACGTTTAAAAAAAACTCTGCACGCCGCTGAACAGGATCGCCCCGATGTTGCTGCCGCTCGTGCCAAGCTGAAGGCCGAGCAATCCGAGCTTGATGCGCCGCGCCTCGTGTTCATCGACGAAACGGCGGTCACGACCAAGATGGTTCGCCATCGTGGCCGCTCACCGCGTGGCGAGCGGCTTGTTGCCAGCGTGCCGCACGGCCACTGGAAGACGCTGACTCTGGTTGCCGCGCTGCGCATCAATGGCCTGACCGCGCCGTATGTCATTGACGGCGCGATGGATGGGCCGTCGTTCCTCGCTTATGTTGAGCAGGTCCTCGCGCCGACCGTGCGCAAACGCGACATCGTTTTCATGGACAATCTGCGCACCCACAAGATCGACGGCGTTCGCGAGGCGATCGAAGCTGTTGGCGCCAAGGTGCGCTACCTGCCGGCCTATTCACCCGACCTCAATCCGATCGAAATGGCATTCTCGAAGCTCAAGACCGCGCTACGCAAGGGTGCAGCACGCACCGTAAAGGGCGCTGATGAAGCTGATCGGCAAGCTTCTCAAAACCTTTGCACCCAAGCAGTGCGCAAACTACTTTCGACATGCCGGATACGCGGTGTGATCCATATCAAACGAAAACTGCTCTAGCAGGATGTTGAAATAGGTTTTTGAGGGACGCCAGCGAGCAACATTGATTCGTCGATGACCATCGCGATGCATGTTAAATTCAAGGGTGCGCCTCCGCCGATTCGATCGTTTCTCGTGATCGCTGGAGCTCCGACTTTTTCAACAGCCTGCTAGAGCTCTCCCTCGGTCGACGTAGTCTCGATCTGTTTGACATAACGGCCTTGGGACTTCGCCGGGGTCCGCGCCTTGCATATAATTTCCCGCTTGCGTAGCTTGAGGATCCCGAGCGCGCGTGCGGCGTTCTCCAGCTATGGACCAAATTCAAACCTTTTTTACCGGCGTTAGCATGGCGGTTGTCATCGCGGTGGCCGTGGT
>JACMKV010000085.1 GCA_014379915.1 Burkholderiales bacterium | reverse complement strand
GCTTCCGTCTAGACGGCCAGATGCGCGAAGTGGCGCAGCCACCGTTGGCGATCAAAGAGCGCTTATCGACACGCATCAAAGTCTTGTCTCGTCTCGACATTGCAGAAAAACGCGTGCCGCAAGACGGACGGATGAAGATTGCGCTCTCCGGCACACGGGCTATCGACTTTCGCGTCAGCACGTTGCCGACACTGTTCGGCGAAAAAATCGTGATGCGCATTCTGGACGCATCACAAGC
Source organism: Burkholderiales bacterium (assembly GCA_014379915.1). Taxonomy (GTDB): domain Bacteria; phylum Pseudomonadota; class Gammaproteobacteria; order Burkholderiales; family JACMKV01; genus JACMKV01. The sequence goes on along the minus strand of JACMKV010000085.1, from coordinate 1,348 downwards.
CAAGCTGGGTGTCGACGCGCTCGGCTATGAGCCCGACCAAAAGCAGACTCTGCTTGACTGCGTGCAGCGGCCGTACGGCATGGTGCTGGTGACTGGGCCAACCGGTTCGGGTAAGACAGTGTCGCTGTATACGTGTCTGAATATTCTGAACAGGCCGGACATCAATATTTCGACGGCAGAGGATCCCGCCGAGATTCAACTGGCCGGTATCAACCAGGTCAACCTGAACGAAAAGGCCGGACTTACCTTTGCCACCGCACTACGCTCATTTTTGCGCCAGGATCCGGATGTGATCATGGTCGGTGAGATCCGCGATCTGGAAACCGCCGACATTGCGATCAAGGCAGCGCAAACGGGCCATATGGTGTTGTCCACTTTGCATACGAACGATGCGCCTGGCACGCTGGTTCGGTTGTTGAACATGGGCGTGGCGCCATTTAATATCGCCTCAAGCATTATCTTGATTACTGCACAGCGGCTGGCGCGCAAGCTTTGCGCCTGCAAGCAACCCTACGATCTGCCGAAGGAGGCGTTCATCGGCGCCGGATTTAGCGCGGAAGACATCGCCGGTGGTTGGATTCCCTACAAGCCCATCGGCTGTGAGCGCTGCAAGGGCAGCGGCTACAAAGGTCGGCTGGGCATTTACCAGGTAATGCCGATCACCGAGACGATCCAGGACATGATTTTGAAAAGCGCCACCGCAGTTGATATAGGCCGCGAGGCACAGAGAAATGGCGTGCGCGATCTGCGCCAGTCAGGCTTGGTCAAGGTCAAGCAGGGAATCACCTCGCTGGAAGAGGTGTTGGGTTGTACTAACGTATAGAGTCGAAGCGGAGTAATTGATGGCTACCGGAACACTTGCCAAGGGACGCCCTACTGCACCAGTACGGGAGTCGATGTTTCACTGGGAAGGGCGCGACAAGAATGGCCGCGTCGTAAAGGGCGACATGCGCGCCGGCGGCGAGTCGGTCGTAGCAGCATCGCTGCGCCGGCGCGGCATCATGACGACGAAGATCAAGAAGCAGAGCTTCTCGCGCGGCAAGAAGATCACAGAGAAAGACTTGGCGCTTTTTTCGCGCCAATTGTCAACCATGCTGAAGGCTGGCGTGCCCTTGATGCAAGCGTTCGACATCGTAGGCAAGGGTCATTCGAATCCGTCGATGGCGCGCTTGATGAACGACATCCGCTCAGACGTCGAAACCGGTACCAGCTTGAATCAGGCGTTCCGCAAATATCCGCTGTACTTTGATCCTTTGTTCTGCAACCTGGTAGCTGCCGGTGAACAAGCCGGTATTTTGGAAACGCTGCTTGACCGTCTGGCGACGTATCAGGAAAAAACGATCGCGCT
>JACMKV010000084.1 GCA_014379915.1 Burkholderiales bacterium | reverse complement strand
TAAGCCTAGAACGGAATGATCGCATACCAATTCGGCCCGCCCTCAACTGTTTGCCAGAACTGTGAGATACCGGCGGGCAGTAGGGAGCTCATGACCTTTGTGCCGTGTTCAATCAGCTCTTTGTTCAGAATGTGTATGACTTGGACACCAGCACGCTGCAGCATGCGATCTTTCGTTATGTACTTTTCATCTCCGATGTGACTTTTCCCGTCCAATTCGATCGCGAGGAACTGCGTGCAGTGCAGAAGGCGAAACCGACCTTAAACATATTGGTCGGGGTAGGCTGAAATTGACTTGACAGAGGGTCATGGACGTAAAGGGTGCGCCTGAGGCAGGAAGCAACAGTGCTTCCACAGGCCACCACGGATCATTGAATGGTTTGTCCAAGCTAGAGCGAGGACGACGGCGCTGCCCTTCGCTGGGCGTGCAGCGCTCGATCACCCATTGGAAGTAAAGCCCCAAAAGCGCTTTTCAAAGTCCGGGTCCAAGTCACTGGATGCCAGCAGAGGGTCTCTGAGCGGCGCGCTTTAACGCGCCCGCTCGAAATAAAGTTAGACGCAGGCTGGGCGTAATAGTAATAGAGTGCTGAACACAAGCTCAAAGGATACTCCTGAACCTTAGATTCCAAGGAACATGCGCCCGAGCTTCCGAAGATGTCCGATAAGCCCGCCAGATGCTCGGGGGTGAGGGAGACCATAACGACACTGACTCCTAAGACGATCCAAAGTGGCATGAGGGGCGCCGCCCTTTTTTTGCGGCGTCCCTCTCCTCCATGCCCTTTGTTAGCAGTTCGACGAAGCCCTCTGAAGGCGAATCGGTTTCCGCGAACTCCTCGATCGCTATCGTCGAACCACCCTCCCGAACTATCGCCGGAAGCCGTACTCAAGAGTGAAAAACTGGGGCTTCAAGCCTGCAAGCGGTTCACGAAGCTTGTCCAATTCATCGCGCGGACCGTGAACCTCAAGGCGTGTGATCTCGGCGATTTTTAGTCCCTCCTGAAGCAGAGCGGCCACGTTGTCAAGATGGGCCAGGAGGCCCTGCGCGTCCGCATAGCCTTCCCGACAATGGACCTGGTCTCCATCAAAGCTGAATCCGTAATAGAGACACTTCGGCTCGTTCTGCGTCTTCGCAACAAACTCTTCACACAACGCCCTAAAGGCCTGAAGCTTGCCGTCTGCGACTTTGAAGTAAGGCACGAGGGTGCAGCACTTGTCTTGGGTTGCCATAGTTTCCTCCTTCGAGGTTGGAGACGCCTGCACTCTGTGCAACGGTCAGAATCTCATTCGCTAACGGTAAGGATCCTCTGATTAAGTTGTCATTCCCAGGCAGGCGGGAATCCAGAGTTCTCGTAACTATATGACTCTGCAAGCCCTTGGATTCCCGCCTGCCTGGGAATGACGGCGATGGGGACTTATTCAGCGCCTCCTTAAGGTAAGGGGCGAACAAAAGGCAAAGCTTTTCGGCCGGCGTCGATTGCGACGATGCGCCCGTTTGCCGATGATCGCGCTAGAACTGGAGCCACTCAGTTGACCGGTCCACCGGTGCCGATGTTTTCCATGGCGGGTTCCCCCCGCGTCTGGCCTGTAGCGCGATTGACCAGCACAGTCACGAACCACAACACAATGCCGATGCCGATCAGGACCCCGGCAATCTGGTATTGAACGGGATTGCGGCCGGTCCATGGGCCCGCAAGAAAGGCGCAAGACAGCGCGCCCAGTATCGGCAGGAATGTCGGCGTGGTGAAATGCTTATGGTCGACGCCATCACGCCGCAGAACGAGCACGACGATGTTCACCATGGTAAAGACGCATAGCAGCAACAAGGCAGTCGTGCCGCCGAGCGCCGGCACTTCGCCGACGAACATGATCAGGCCGAAGGCCAGCAGCGTGGTGAATCCGATCGCGACATAGGGCGTCCGCCGCGTCGCATGAACCTTGCCAAGCAGCAGTGGGAGGACGCGCTCGCGGCTCATGCCGTAGACGAGCCGGCTGGCCATCAGCATGTTGATCAGCGCGCTGTTGGCCACGGCGAACATCGTGATGAAGCCGAAGATCCCCAGCGGGAAATTCGGAGCCCCCGCCTGCACGACTTTCAATAGCGGCGTCTCGCCTTCGCCGAGTTGCTCGGGCGGAACGAGCGTGATCGCCGAGATCGACACCAGCATGTAGATCACCCCGGTGATGGCCAGACCGGAGAGAAGCACCTTTGGGAAATGACGGATCGGATCCTTGCATTCCTCGGCCATGTTGACCGAATCCTCGAAACCGACCATGGCGAAGAAGGCGAGCGTCGTCGCGGCGATCACCGGCCAGACCACGCTGCCTTCGGCCGATGTCTTGAACTCGATGACGCGCGACACGTCGCCTTCGCCGGCCAGGATCGCCGACAGACCGATGAAAATGATGATCAAGAGACCGGTCAACTCGACGCAGGTCAGGACGACATTCGCCTTCACGCTCTCGCCGACGCCGCGGAAATTGACCGCCGCAACCACGGCCATGAATGCCAGCCCCACAAGCGTAATTCCGCTTCCGCCGGCGAGGCCGAGATCGAAGGCATTCGACAGGTTGGCGGCGAACGCCCGCGAGGCCGTCGATGCCGAGGTGATGCCCGAACACATCACGGCGAAGGCGACGATGAACGTCACGAAGTGAATGCCAAATGCCTTATGCGTGTAAAGAGCGGCGCCCGCGGCCCTTGGATACTTTGTCACTAGTTCGAGATAGCTGAAGGCGGTGATGACAGCCACGATGAAAGCCACCAAAAACGGCAGCCATACGACGCCACCGACCTGCTTGGCAACCTGGCCAGTGAGCGCGTAGATCCCGGTGCCAAGAATGTCACCGACGATGAACAACAGGAGCAGCCATGGCCCCATTACCCGATTCAGGGCTGGTTCCGCTGCGGCGCCGGTCTGACTTTTGTCGCTACTGGAAACCTTGTCCATGGGATCTCCTTTCACGTGTACACGGAATGGTTGCCCGCTAAGAGTACATACGTCCGGATACGGCATCAACACGCTGCGTGGTCGGCTTCGGGAACTTGAGCGACGCCCGCAATCTTCGGCCCTGTGTAGCCCGCCAGCGCCAGCTACGTTCTTGCCGGTAGCTGTCCGCTCGATGAAACGCTTACCCGCCATTTCACTTCGTGGCTACTCTGCCGATGACGGCAACGTGTCGGGCTTCGCGCCAGGACCAAACGAATAGAAAACGGTCGAGCAATGCGGCCAGAGCGCTTCGCGAAGACTCAGCCAGCCAACCTGTTCGGCGGAGGCGCATCGTTCAATCATGATGCTCACGCAAGATTTCACCTGCGGACGCGAGCGACGCTTGTGGTCATCGGGTGCAACGCTGGTATAGGTAGTCCGTCCTGCTTTCAGTGATACTCGATAGGGCTGGCAGATAGCTGCCAGTGAAAGCAGGACATGCGCCCGCGGAGCACGAATATGGAGCGCACAGCACACGATGCCCGATGTCCTCACGCGGAATTATCTCCAACACATCGCCAAAAGCGGCGCACAATCTGAAGAGCGGCTACGGTCGGCTCTAGGCATCTCGAACCGCGGCGACTTCATCGAAGTGGATGAATACCTCACCGTTCGCCTGCGCCTCGTGACCATCAGCTCCGCCGGCCGAAGCCTTACCGCAGATGGCCGCAAATACATCAACGCTCCATTCGACCTCCGTGAACGCATTTCCCGGCAAACGTGATGCCGGTTAGTTGATGCTAACCGCGCTTATGCGGCTACAGACGATCATCGGCTGGCCAAAAGTACGATCTCACAAAGCGGACATTTCTATTTGGGCTAACAGGAGAGGACTATCTGTGTTGCGAGCAAATGGACTTGTACGGTGTTGTAGCAAATAGGTTGTCCGCTTTTTACAACAATCTAGGGAAGCTCAAGTCTCCGTCGCCGTCATTCCCGCCCCGATTAATCATTCGAGGGCAGGCTGCAGCGGGAATCTAGAAGCTGCACAGAATCAGACAGTTAATAGAACTCTAGATTTCCGCTTGCGCGGGAATGACAACTTAATCAGAGGTTCCTAGCTGCCTGAACAGTAGGATCGGGCCGGGTTGCGAGCAGCGCCTCCTCGTCTTGCGTCGTTTTACATCGCGTCTTACGCGCCGTTTTTTATCGTCAGCGCAAGCTGGTAAATGGCGTTGCGCTTTTCGCCGGTGATCCGGGCGGTCAAAGCAACCGCCTGCTTGAGCGGCAACTCGGCGAGCAGCGCACGCAACACGCGCTCGCCTTCGCCGCTTTCGGCTACCATTGCCGCGCCGGCAACGAGCAGCACGAATTCGCCGCGCTGCCGGTTGGCATCGCCATTTAGCCAGGCGACTGCTTCGGAAAGCCTGCCCGTGTGGATGGTTTCGAACAGCTTGGTCAGCTCTCGCGCAATCGTGATCTCGCGCTCGCCGAGCGTCCCGAACAAATCGGCAACGCATTCGAGCACGCGATGCGGCGCCTCGTAAAACACCAGGGTGTAGGGCAACGACTGCAACGCTTCGAGTTCGCGCCGGCGCGCGGTCTCTTTGGCGGGCAGGAAACCGTAGAACAGGAATTGCTGCGCCGGTAATCCGGCTGCGCTCAAAGCGGCAAGCATCGCATTGGCGCCCGGGACCGGAATCACGCGGTAGCCGGCCTCGCGCACCGATCGCACCAACAGCCCGCCCGGATCGCTGATCGTCGGCGTGCCGGCATCGCTGACCAGCGCGACGGAAGTCCCCGCAGCCAGCGCGTCGATGATGCGTTCGGCGCCCTGGCGCTCGTTATGCTCATGCAGCGCGACCAGCGCGCCGGGCTTCGCGGAAAGGCCGTGCAGCCGCAGCAGATGCGCGGTATTGCGCGTGTCTTCAGCGGCGATCAGATCGACGCCGGCGAGCACGTCGAGCGCGCGCAAAGTGATGTCGCGCGCGTTTCCAATCGGAGTTGCGACCACATATAATGTCGACTTTCCAATCGAGTTCGGCTGATGCACCGCTTTCTGCCTTTGCTGACGCTATGTGCAGCGTTGTATGGTTGCGCGTCCACGCCGATTATCGCGCAGCGTCCGGCGCCGCCTCCCGCAGAACCACAAGTCGTCCAGCCGGAGCAACCGGCGCCGGAGATACCCGAAGCCGAAACCGCGCCGTTATCGCAGTACGGCATTCCGCCGGCCGGCGGAATGCTGCCGGGTTCCGGCAAAGCGCAAAACGCGACCGGCGACATCGCCTTGATCCTGCCGCTGCAATCGCAGTCATTCGCGGCAGCAGCACGAGCGGTGCACGATGGTTTCGTCGCCGCGCATTCGCTGCCAGGCAAGCGCAGGAATCTGCCGGTCGTCATCTACTCGACCGGCGATCAGGTAGCCGACATTCTGGCCGCGTATGAGCAGGCTGTGCAAGCCGGCAGCAGCATCGTCGTCGGTCCGCTGACGCGCGATGGCGTCACGGCGCTTGCTACCAGCAACGCGGTCAGCGTGCCGACGCTCGCATTGAACATTCCCGAGCGCGACATTCCGATTCCCGACAATCTGTATCTGTTCGGTCTGCAGGTCGAAGCCGAAGCGCGTCAGATCGCCCGCCTCGCAATCGAGCAAGGCAAGCGCACCGCTTTGACGGTCAGAGGCGAGACGCCGCTTTCACGGCGTATCCACCTGGCGTTTCTCGCCGAGTGGAACAAGCTCGGTGGAAAAGTTTTCAACCAGTTCCCCTACTCGACCGATCCGCAAGTTTTGGCGCGGCTGCGCGCCGCGGCGACGAGCGGCAATGCCGACATGGTTTTTATTGCCCTCGAATCCCAGAAAGCGCGCGTGGTCCGGCCGTATCTCGATATCGAGGTTCCAGTTTATGCAACGTCGCAGGTCTTCAATGGCGGCGCCGATTCGCTGGCCAATTTCGATTTGAATGGCGTGCGCTTCGTCGATATGCCGTGGCTGCTGCAAGCCGATCATCCGGCGGTAATGGTCTATCCGCGGCCGCAGGGCGCCAGTTCGATCGATCTCGAACGGCTTTATGCGCTGGGCGTCGATGCGTTCCGCATCGCCCAGTACCTGGCGCAGCCCGATAGCGGCAGCCCGACCATCGATGGCGTTACCGGCCGGATCACGCTCGAAGCCAACCACCAATTCGTGCGCGAATTGAGCCAGGCGCAGTTCGATCAGGGCAATGCTCTCGTCATCGATCCGAAGCAATGAGCGTCCGCGAACACCACATTGAAGGCCGGTGCGAGTATTGATCGCAACCACGGCAACAAGCGCCGGCGCCGAGGCTGAACACGCGGCAGCAGATTTTTTGAAGCAGCAAGGCCTGGTCTTGCTCGAGCAAAACTTTCGCAGCCGCTACGGCGAAATCGATCTGATCTTGCGCCAGGGTAAAACCCTGGTGTTCGTGGAAGTCCGGTTGCGCAGCAATCCGAATTTCGGCAGCGCGGCAGAAAGCATCACCTATGCAAAGCAGCGGAAGCTCGTGCGCACCGCACAGTTTTTCCTGGCCGAGCGCGGCATGAATCAGCAAGCGTGCTCGTGCCGCTTCGACGCCGTGTTGTTCGGCGGCGCGGGCATCTCATGGATTCAGAATGCCTTCGATGCCCGCGTTTGATGCCGCTTTTGATGTATAAATCGGCTTTTCGCTTCCTCCTCCCTTTCGGCTTCTTCGTTTATATTCCATGGATCTGATCGGCCGTATCACGGGGCACTTTTCAGCCAGCGCCCAGCTGAAACTGCGCGTCGCCGACGCCTTGGCGACCCCGATCGCGGCTGCCGCCGAGCGCATGGTCCGCTGCCTGATGAGCGACCGCAAGATCTTGAGTTGCGGCAACGGCGGTTCGGCCGCGGATTCGCAACACTTCGCCGCCGAGATGCTGAATCGTTTCGAAATGGAACGCCCCGGACTCGCCGCTTTCGCGCTGACGACGGACAGCTCGACCTTGACCTCGATCGCCAATGATTTCGATTTTTCCCAAGTGTTCGCCAAGCAGGTGCGCGCCCTCGGTCAAAACGGCGATTTGCTGCTCGCGATTTCGACCAGCGGCAATTCCGGGAATGTGATCGAAGCGGTACATGCCGCCCACGAACGGCACATGGACGTGATCGCCTTGACCGGAAAAGACGGCGGCGCGCTGGCCGGCCTGATGCGCGACGACGATATCCAGATTTGCGTGCCGGCTTCCAGCACGGCGCGCATCCAGGAAGTACACCTGCTCACCCTGCATTGCCTGTGCGATGCAGTCGATTGCCTCTTACTGGGAGTTGATTAATGCGTAATCTCGTTTTGCTTGCCGCGCTCGCACTCGTTCCGCCAATGCTTAACGGTTGTATTCCATTGCTCGTCGGCGGCGCCGCGACCACCGGCGTTCTCGTTGCCGAGGACAGGCGCAGCGTCGGATCGGTTACGGAAGACCAGGAAATCGAATTCAGAATCGCCGAGCGCGTGCGCGACAGTTACCGCGACAAAATTCATATCAACGCGACCAGTTATAACCGCATCGTGCTCCTGACCGGCGAAGTGCCGACCGAGGAAGTAAAGGCCGAGATCGAAAAGACCGTCGCGTCGATCAACAATGTGCGCGGCGTCCAGAATGAAATGAGTGTCGGACTGACCAGTTCCTTGTCGAATCGCGCGCACGACAGTCTGGTCACTTCCAAGGTCAAGGCACGCTTTGTCGATGCCGCCAAATTTCAGCCGAACCACGTCAAAGTCGTTACCGAGCGCGGGGTCGTCTACCTGCTCGGTCTGGTGACGCGGGAGGAGGCGGACCAGGCAGTCGAGATCGCGCGCACGACCAGCGACGTGAAAAAAGTCGTGAAGGTTTTTCAGTATATCCAGTAGCGCCGGTTTCATGGAGTATCGTCGGGTTCGCCGTTAGCAGGCGAGTTGTGAGCCTCAGCTCGTGACGACTTTCGTGACAGACCCGTCCCTTTGTGCACCAGGTAGAGAAATACAGGCGATGCGGCAGCAGCCGCGGCAGCATGACGATGCGGGTGAACCGTTTCGGAAAATGGATTTCGAAGTGCCCCTTTTCGATACCGCGAATGATCTCGCGAGTCGCTTCATCGGCTTCGATCAACCGTAGGTCGGGCGCTTCGAACAGCGTTACGCGGTGTTTACGCGCCAGCAGCCAGGCTGCAAGGCCGGCGCCGATCACGGCTATCCGCATGGCGTAATTGCAGCCGTCGCACGCAGTTTTTGGTAGAGAACCTTCGAATGACCGCATTATCCTTGAGCCCTCAAGCAAATGAATTCACAATACGACTGCATGCGTGCAACGGATGCAGAATGCCAGCGCTCGACCCGTGAGTTACAAGGCTGCACTCCGGCTTGGCGCCCCTCGGTTATCAGGTCAGCGGCGATTATTGGGACGTCTTCGATGCTCTATCCGGATTTATTCAAAACGCTCGAAAAAGCGCGCTGGAACATGGCGGACGACGTGCCGTGGGATCAGTTCGACGCCGGCAAGCTAAGCAACGAGCAGGCTGAGACGGTGAAGATGAACGCGATCACCGAATGGTCTGCGCTGCCGGCCACCGAAATGTTCCTGCGCGACAATCAGCACGACAGTGATTTTTCCGCCTTCATGTCGGTGTGGTTTTATGAAGAGCAAAAACACTCCCTGGTGCTGTCCGAATACCTGAAACGCTTCCGTCCTGAGCTCGCGCCAAGCGAAGCCGAGCTGCACGCGGTGCGTTTTCAATTCGATCCAGCGCCGCCGCTTGAGACTTTGATGATGCATTTCTGCGGCGAAGTGCGGCTGACGCAGTGGTATCTGTGCGCGGCGCAGTGGCATACCGAGCCTGTCATCAAGCGGATATATCAGCTGATTTCAGGGGATGAAGCGCGCCATGGCGGCGCTTATCTCAAATACATGAAACGCGCGATAGCCGTGGCCGGCAAGGAAGCGCGCCAGGCATTCGCCAAGGTAGGCGTGTTGATGGCGAGTTCCGCGCGCAGCGCAAAAGCCTTGCACCCGACCAACTTGCACGTGAATAAAGAGATGTTTCCGAACGACACCGTGCAGAGCAAGTTGCCTGACCCCGACTGGCTGCCGCGCTGGCTCGATGAGCAGATCTGCTTCAATAAACAATGGGAATCGAAAGTCGTGGGGGTGCTTTTGAACCAGCTGTCGAATCTGTTCGAGCACAGCTTTAGCTCCATTCAGGAATTGAATAAATATCGCAAGCATCTGGCAGATGCATAGTGCCCTGTCCCGCAAATAAACTCCATATGAAACCGGCCCTTTTTGTCCCAGGCTTTGTTGGTCGACCTTGCAATAGTCCCGCTATTGGCTTCGGGCTCCCGCCTCGCCGGGGCGGCTGCGACACGGTCGCCGCAGGCCCGGTGCGGGAGCAGCCGCAAAGCGCCCCGTTTACGATCATCGAGCGCAGCCGTGTGCGCCCCTTCTCGCCCCCTGCTCGCACACGC
>JACMKV010000083.1 GCA_014379915.1 Burkholderiales bacterium | reverse complement strand
TGAATCGATGATCAGCGGAGAACCGATCCCGGTTGAAAAGAAGGTCGGCAACAAGGTGACGGCCGGCACCGTCAATCAAACCGGCACTTTCTTGCTGCGGGCCGACAAGATCGGCGCCGATACATTGCTGGCCCGGATCATTCAACTGGTCAATGAAGCGGGACGCTCGCGCGCACCGATCCAGAAACTGGCGGATCAGGTAGCGGGCTGGTTCGTGCCAGCGGTGATCGCCATTGGAGTCGTATCGTTTGTGGTCTGGGCGCTGTTCGGCCCTCCTCCCGCGCTGGCCAACGGGCTGATCGCGGCGGTATCGGTACTGATAATCGCGTGCCCATGCGCACTGGGCCTGGCCACGCCGATTTCAATCATGGTCGGGGTCGGACGCGGCGCTACTGAAGGCGTGCTGATCAAGGATGCGGAAGCGCTCGAACTGATGGAAAAAGTCGATACGCTCGTGATCGACAAGACCGGCACCCTCACCGAAGGCAAACCGAAGGTGCAGCGCATCGTGTCCGCAAGCGGCGTTACCGAGTCCGAGGTGCTGCACTATGCCGCCAGCCTGGACGCGTTAAGCGAGCATCCGCTGGCACTCGCGATCGTCAATCATGCGAAGGAACAAAACCTGTCGCCCAAGCCGGTCACACAGTTCGAGTCCGTCACCGGCCAAGGCGTGCGTGGTCACATCGACAGCAAGCTGGTTTTATTAGGCAACATGCGTCTGATGGAGGCGGAAAAGATCGACGTGTCTTCCGTGGACAATGAGGTGCGAACGCTGCGCGAGCTGGCGCAAACCGTGATGTTCTTGAGTGTCGATGGCAAGCTGGCGGGCATCGTCAGCGTCGCCGATCCGATCAAGGCCACCACCCGCGAAGCCATTGAGCAGCTGCATGCGGCCGGCCTGCGCATTGTCGTGCTGACCGGCGACAATGCGACGACAGCCGCCGCGGTGGCCAAACAACTGGGGCTGGATGATTTCCGCGCCGATGTGCTGCCCGAAGACAAGCTCAATTATTTGAAAGCGTTGCAGCAGGAAGGCCGGATCGTGGCGATGGCCGGCGACGGCGTCAACGATGCTCCGGCGCTGGCGCAGGCGAACGTCGGCATTGCCATGGGTACCGGCACCGACGTGGCCATGAACAGCGCGCGCATCGTGTTGGTCAAAGGCGACTTGCGCGGCATCGCGAAAGCGCGGCTGCTGAGCCAGCACACGATGAAAAACATTCGGCAAAACCTGTTTTTCGCATTCATCTACAATTTTCTTGGCGTGCCGATTGCAGCCGGTGTGCTCTATCCGTGGCTCGGACTGTTGTTGAGTCCCATGATCGCGAGCGCGGCGATGAGCTTGAGTTCCGTGTCGGTCATTATGAATGCGCTGCGCTTGCGCAACAAGGCGCTGTGAGCAAAGTCATGCAAACCACACCGACGTCAACCTGTGCTTCCTGCGGAACTAAGCTCGCTGACCAAGCGATTGAATTACTCAATAGCACATGCTTTTGCATCAGCCTGGAGAGTGGTGCACTGAAGCAGGCGCTCAAATCGAACCTGAATGCTCCCGATGTCTTTACGCTGATTGAGGAACGCTGTCCTACTCTTTTTTCGGCGCGTCCGGTGTTCGTTTCGAATAGTCAAACCGAACGCATGGCGCAGGTGATTCGCGCCGTCGAGTCAGTCGTGGCGCTACCGGCCTACCGGGAACAAATACTCTCCAGCGCGCCGGCCATTGCGCGGCATGATCCCGGCGGCGCACGGGGTGTCTTCTTTGGCTACGATTTTCATCTTCATGAAGTCGACATCGGCCTCATCGAGATCAATACCAATGCCGGCGGAGCAATGCTCAACGCCGTATTGGCTCGAGCGCAGCATGCTTGTTGTGCAGTGATGGACGACATCGTTTCGACTTCAGCGACTGCGGCAATGTTTGAAAAAAGCATAGTCGATATGTTCCTGGCTGAATGGCGCGTTTGCGGGCGCGATCGGCCCTTGCGCACCATCGCCATCGTCGACGAAGCGCCGCAGCAGCAATATCTGTATCCAGAATTCCTATTGTTTCAGAAACTTTTCCAGCGCCATGGGCTACAAGCGGTGATTGCCGATCCTTCAGAATTGCAGTGGCACGAGGGCATTTTGTGGCACGGCGAGACCGCGATCGATTTAGCCTACAACCGGTTGACCGACTTCATGCTGGAGTCCCCTGCAAGCGCCGCTTTACGCTTAGCCTATCTCGATCATGCTGTGGTCCTGACCCCGCATCCGCAAGCGCACGCGCTCTATGCTGACAAGCGCAATCTGGCGTTGTTGAGTGACCCGGTGCGACTCCAGGTGCTGGGCGTGCCCCAGGCGACACAGAAAATTTTGCTAGAAAATATCCCGCACACGGAAGTAGTAGAGACACTGCATGCCGATCGATTATGGCGTGAACGCCGCCATCTATTTTTTAAGCCCACTGCCGGCTATGGCGGGCGCGCTGCCTATCGCGGGGACAAGCTTACCAAGCGGGTGTGGCAGGATATCCTAGCAGGCGACTACATCGCGCAGGCCATTGTCTCGCCTGGAGAACGGGTCATGGGCACTACGGAACATCCAGAGCACCTTAAATTCGACCTTCGCTATTACACCTACGATGGTGTAGTGCAATGGACCGCGGCACGCATGTATCAAGGGCAGACGACCAACTTCCGCACGCCGGGTGGCGGTTTTGCGCCCGTGTATAGCATCCCCGATGCCGACTTGGCTTCTGGAATGAAAGCAAACGAGCGGATGATTGCAACACGGGGCGTACCGCAGGCGACATGACTAATACCGGGATGATTGCCAGCGGACGCTTGGACAAAGCGCCTGATGGTGACATTGAGACGATCCGGCACTACCAACAGTTCGCATTGTCGCCGCAACCCTCAAGGCGAAAGACGCGCCGAAATCGCGACCATGCCCTTCAAGCCCATGCCGAACCGGGCGATGGCTTCCTTATTTTGTTTTAGTTGGCGATAGCCCAGATAACGCACATCGAGTTCCGATACGCGTGAGAATGCAGGTCGCGCAAATTGCGAGCGAACGTCCTGTTCGCGTACGTCTGGCGCCACCAGGAAAAAAGCAGCGCCTTCATGTTCCGGAACGCCCAGCGCGAGGTCGAGCATACGGACGATTCCCGAATAAATGCTGGTGCTGTGTTCAACCTCAAAAGCGGCCACAATTTTCTCAGACTCCTTCGAAATCCAGAGAATATCGATCAGCGCCACCGTGTCGACCGCGTCACTGCGGCGAATCGCGTCGGGAAGTTGCACGAGGCAACCCTCGCTCAGACGGGCGCCGAGATACATGCGGCTTTTGTCATTGTTTGCGATCCAGACATCGTAACCCAATGCCTTTCCAAGATCGCGTAGCCATCCCTGGATTTCCGTATGGGTGTGATCGTTTTCCTTCGCCACTGCAAGGGATTTTACCTCAGCCATGTTTTCCGCATAAACCTGGGCCAGCGCATCTTGCCATCCCGAGCCGCCATCGTTTGAGTGAGGAACCACATACCGTCCAGTGCCTATATCGAACAACAGCCCGGCGATCGCGCCCAGGTCATTGGACAACAGCGAGCGATATTGTGCGTTCAACGACAGCATTCCCTGCCGCATTGCCAGATACTCGGGCCAGCGCCCCAGCTTGACGTTGGCGCCGGTCAAGAGGTTATAGCCCTTGATGATCGCGGTATTGGTAGGCGCAACGATAGTCGGATGCAAAAAGTACAGCAAGTTGGCACACGCCGGCCCCAATCCATTAATATTTTTTGCGTCCAGTGTGCGCACCGCCTGCACCAGGTCGGCTTCTTCCTGACAGCATAGGCACGTATCAAGAAAGCGTCCGAATGCGATCTGGTTGTCGCGATGTTCGTAGATATCCGGGATACGCAGTCTTGGTTTCCAGAGAAACGCATGGTCGGCGCCTTTGAAAATATGGCGTTGTTCGGCAATGGAATGCACCACCGTTTCCAGTGAAGATCCGCGATAGGCATTGCCGAACTGATTTTCGCTGATCTCTTGAACGACGACCTGAATACCGCGCCGAATCGACCGAAAATTTTTCAGGCGCTCTTCCCAAAGAAACCAGCTTTGATAGGCTCCCGCCGTATCGCTCCTCCATCGTCCGATAAGGGCGTCGTAACGAGACGTATCGACCTGGGGGGTGAACTTGAGGGGTGTATCCAATGCCCGCGCCGAGACCGGTTCTGCGTTCAACCGGCGCGTTTTCGACAACCCGATGCTGTGGGCGTCGCTGCTCGGCGTAGTGGCGCTACAGGCGGTGGCCGTGCACTGGCCGCCCGCCCAGACTATCTTCCACACCACGGCTCTTGCGTTCAACGACTGGATGATCGCCACCGCAGTCGCTGCCACTGTTTTGCTGTTGGAGGAAACACGGAAGCTGGCAATGGTTGTTTTAAAAGATAAACCTGTGGCTACACCCGCAATGTAATGAACGCGCTGAAGTTGAATTCATAAGTCGGTGACTTCGGCGTCGCGCTGCACATCTTGACGAGAAAATGGACATGATGAGACATATTGAAAGACACAGAACACACCGCATCGGGTGGCTACGTGCGGCAGTCCTTGGCGCAAACGACGGTATTCTTTCCACTAGGCGGCCCCGTTGCTGATGCGCCACAAGCAGGAATGCCGAACAGCATCGTCAACTCGAAAAAAGGGGCGACACGCGTCGGGTAGAGCCTGTCAGATTTTTTGTGTGAAAGAAGTCATACGATAAACTTTATCCCTGGAAAGGATACGTATGACAACCATCGACAAAGCCACACTGGACAAATTACTCGAAGGGGTTGATCCCAACAACCCGCAATCGATGTTCA